>CAYPTZ010000090.1:0-9374 GCA_964413395.1 uncultured archaeon
TACTCTAATTGCATATTTTCCACTTATTCTAAAACCTTTTTTTGGATTTTATTTTAGTCGAAAAAACATCAATAATAGCCAAATTAAATTCCTTTTAATTATAAGCTCATTTGTGTTCTTTTGCTCTCTCTGTCTTATGAGTTTAATTTCCACATCAAATCACATCTTCTTTTTTATTGGATTGTTTTTTTGTGCTCAATTAAGCGTTGCAATATTTGATACTCTAAACGACACTCTTATTATTTCACTTGGTAAAAATGGAAATTTCGCTTTATCTTCTTTACAACAATTAGGTAGCATTATTGGTGGGTTTTTGATTCTATTTTTTTACGGAATTTTCATTTCAGAAGATATTTCAAATGGTAATTGGCCTCTTTTATTTATTTTATGGGGATTTATTTCTAGTATCTTTTTCGTTACATTAATTTTTACTAAGTTTAATCAATATGCCCCTTTACTCGAAAATAATCTCAAAATTGGTATCGAAAAAGAAGAAAACTCTGAAGTAATTGATAAAAAAAAGAAAATATCAAAAAATTTGCTTTTCTTTTTATTATTTATCTTTTTAATGAATATCCCTTATTTAGTAGATATTCAAAGTGAACAAATTTACACAGCAAGGTTTGGTGAGAGTGCAATTCTCCAAATCGGTTCTGCTATATCTTATTCCCAAATTTTGCAAATTGTGGTATTGGGTGTAATAGTATTTTATCGAGAAAAAATATTATTATATAGAAAAACCATTCTTTTTTATGCTGGTATTTTCTCATTCATTTTCTTATTAAGCAATCCTTTCATTTCACTTAAAATGATCATAATTTTCAATATTTTAAATGGTCCTGTATCAATTTTGATGATAATTTGTTTAGTATCAATGATGATTAGTTTTTCTCCCATTATTAATAAAGGAACTTGGTATCAAATTTTTGCAGTGGTCTATGTATTGGGAAGGTATTTATTTACATTTTTAGGTACTGGCTTATCTTTATTATTTGATCTAGATCACACTGATCCTACACTTTTTATCCTTTCTGCGTTAGGGCTTCTTATTATCAATTTACCTCTTTTATACTTGATAAAAATTCCAAAGGATTCTAAATAATTAACATTTTGTTCTTTTTTTTAGAATTTTTTCCCATTACTCTCCAATTCTTCTAGCTAATTAAATAATGTCTAATTTTTTAATTTTATCTCTCAAAATGGAATGTTGGAATTATGATCAATTAACTAAATTCTATTAGGTGCAAAAAAATTTTTAATATTATGAACGAAGAAGAGGAAAAAAAAAAACTAGAAACAAAAGAAGGTTTATCCGATTTTTTTTCAGATCTTGGCAATGATGATTCCATTGATAGTGATTATGATGAGGTCGATCAATATATTGATGAAGTAATGGCTTTACTCGAAAATTATGGAAATATCTCTGGAGGTATAGTCACATTAAATACAATATTTAAATATTTACAACAAAGAAATTACCCTGATATTGAAAAAGAAGATTGTTTTGAAATTATTTCACGGTTAAGAGTAAATAGAATTATACTCGATGAATTAGTATTTAATGACATCCCTGATTTTTATCTCTATATTTTCAAGGAAATTGATCTTGATGAAGATATCACGAGTATTATTAAGATATATATCCAAAATCCAAAAATGACAAAGAATGATATCAAAGGGAAATTAAGTTGGGATAATTCAAAAATTGAAAAAGTTATTTTAAAATTGCAGAATCATAATTTGATTAAAATTGAAGATAATGTGATTACTTTTCCAGGTATACCCTTGTAATTCATTTATTTTTCTTTATTCTTTATATTATTCGTGCTAATTTTTTTTCAGAGTTGTTTTTATGCTCTAAAGTCTTTTAGTTTTTCTAAATATACAAAAAATAAAGATATTTCATATAATTCTTTGTAGAAATTTTGACGTTGTACGAATGTTAGTGTTTTTTTTTATTTCTGTATATCATGAAATTTTTTTTTTTAAAGAAATAAAACTAAAGAATTAAATTTGATATATTAAAAACTTAGTTTCCCCTATGTTACACTTTCAAAGAGGGGAAAATTTATTGGATTTTTAGAATTTATCTTACTAATTTCTTAAATTCAATCATATCTTTAATATTGTCAAAATCGGAATCACCTTTAGCTACAGATTTAAATATCGTATCCAATTGAAATGCTTTGTTGAGATAATTTAGGGCTTTGTCTTCATTTTTTAGTATTGAATAAATTGCTCCTAAGTTATACCATATTTTTGCATTATTACAATCAATTTCAACTCCTTTTTTTAAAGTTTCAATTGCTTGCTCATATTTTTGTTGCTTTACATAAATAAATCCTAAGGAAATCCATACATTTACATCGTTTGGAGTGATTTTTTGGATTTTTGTATATGCCTCAAGAGCTTGGTCATATTTTTCTTGGAATGTATACAAATATCCTAATTCCGCCCATGTTTTTACATCATTAGGGTTAATTTCTACAGCCTTTTTATAAACTTCAATGGCTTGTTCTTTTTTCTTTTCCTTTTTATAGAGAATCCCTAAATTTATCCATGAATTTTGATATTTAGAGTCGATTTTAAGCGCTTTTTTATAACATTCAGTGGCTAGATTAAATTGATTTTGGACTTTATATGCAACACCTAAATTATTCCATAGTGAGGCATTATTAGGGTCAAGTTCTATTGCTCTTTTATATGCTTCAACAGATTCACTATATTTTTGTAGCTTTCCATAGTCAGTCCCTAAATTATTCCATATTATTGATATATTAGGATCAAGTTCTACTGCTTTTTTATATGCCTTAACGGCTTCTTCATACTGTTGTTGTTTTCCATAAACAACGCCTAAATTGTAATGTACTTTTGCTACATTAGGATCAAGTTCCACAACTTGTTTATATGCTTCAATAGCTTCTTCATACTGTTGCTGTTTGTTATAAGCATTCCCTAAATCAAACCATATACTGGGATTATGAGGATCTTTTTCTAGATTTTTGATATATTCCTCAATTTTCTGCTTATTTTCAATGTTAAAATGGTTTTTATTCTTTTTATTCATTTTGTTCTTCTTTGAAATATTTTCTTTCAATTTACCAAATAGTAAGCAATAGATAAAAAATTTGTTTTTGAATTGAGGATCTCTTCTTCCTCTTTAGGTTTTAAAAAAAAAAAGATTTAGTGAATAAAATATTACATATTTAAAAAAAAATTCCAAATCACTAACATTTATACTCCGTCGAAATTTTGATTTTATATAATTGCGTTTGTAAATAGTATTAGAATTATAAAGCGTGATATAATATGATCAATTCAGTGACTAAAAATGAAAATAGTATTAATGCATACGAAGTAAAAAAAAATTATCAATTCAGCTTAAAATGTGAAATTTGTCAGGAATTAATCCATTTTGGAATCGAAAAACAAATATTAGAGAAAATTCAGAGATTTCCTTATCCTCACATTATACTTCATGGAGTTCCGATTCATGCAATTATCGTATATATAGATAATTTATTTCAAGTAAGAGGTAAAGAATTTGTTGAAAGTATTGAAATTAAACGAGACTCTAATACTTTTAATCAAATTCTCAGAAAGTGGAGTAATCCGTTTTAAATTTTAAAAGTTTTTATCAAATATTAGAAAAACATAAATGAACTTAATAAATATTTAACATTTTTTATTGTTTATTAATTTCCAATGATGATTAAGAGGGAATATTATATTTTATATTAGATTTTTATTAGAATTATTAAAAATAAAATTTTAGGAATAGTGTAATTCAATTATATTTAAATATTCAATTCATATACGTTTAATTAATATCGATTTAGGTCTAAAAAAAATTGTTTCATTCTATGTAAATAGTATACCACTGAAGGATTAATGATCTATAATGGAAAAGCAGAAAAAAAGAATAATGATTGTAGAAGATGAAATATATAATGCAGAGGCTTTGAAATATCTTTTAGAGGAATTAAATTATAATCCTATTTATATTGCATCATCTGGAGAAGATGCTATCCTTAAATCTCATGAACTCAAACCTGATTTAATATTGATGGATATAGTTCTTAAAGGAGAAATAGATGGTATTGAAGCTGCAAAAGCCATTATTTTAAAAAATAATATTCCAATCATATTTATTACTGCATATAGCAATCATGATCTCATTGAAAGGGCAAAAGAAGTAGAACCGTACGGATATATTGTCAAACCTATATCTGAAGTTAATGATATTCAGCCTACCATTGAAATTACTTTCCACAATCATAATATTAAAAAAATATTATTAAGGAATAATAAAAAATATGAAAAAATCGAACAATTTCTTCAGGGTAAAGGTAATTTGTCCCAATTTCCTTCTCAAAATCCCGCTGATTCTTTGGATCAATTAGATATACAAAAAAATTTCGAAGGTAGAGATTTTAAAAGTTATTGTTCTACTTTGGGGAATAAGGAAAGAATTAAAATCATTAAATTTCTTATCAATGGTCAAAAACGATTTGAAGCTATAAAAAATCTTATTAATAAAACAAAATCAACAGTATCTCATCATATAAAGCTATTAGAAATAAATAACGTTGTAAAAGGAACGAGAAAAGGAAAGTTTACTTTCTATTCTTTACGAAAAGATTTAGAAATGTTTAAATTAATTGAAATGGAGGGAATTGAAAAAACCTCAGCATTATACAATGCTCTTGGGAGTAACGAGAGATTAGAAATTTTGAAATTATTAGGCGACGGCTCTAAAAATTCTGATGAAATTGATAAAAGTTTAAGTGAAAAGGCAAAATCGACGATTACTCATCATTTAAAAATTTTAGAAAAGGATTTATTTATCACATCGGAAAAAAAAGGCCATAATTCATTTTATTCATTAAATAACGATAATTTTAAAATAATATTTCAAGCTTTCAGTGATTTTATATCAATAAACCAGAATTTAATTTCCTAATTTCTTTTTATTCTAATTCTTGGTTTTAAAATCGAAAAATACATCTAATATTTGATAATTTTGATTTTAATTAAAAAATTATATTTTAAGGGTTTAAAGAGTTTACTGACAAATTCATTAAGATATTCCCCCTTTTTTATGGCATATTTCCCTTTCTTGAAATTATTTACTTATAAGTTTTTTTAGGTTCATATCTGACATATAATAATATGGGAATATCTCCTACATATTTCTTTGAAATCTCCACTTTTATTGTTGGTCTAATTACAGCATTTGCTCTATATTCTAAAAAAACAGAAATCTTGCCCATAATTTTCTTGCTATTGGAAATTTAATTACTGGGATTTATGCATTGTGCATTTTTACCTACGATATTATTGCTCAAGATTGGGCAATTCAATTTTTCTTAAGATTCGGGATGATTTGTTTACTTTTTGGAATGCTTTTCATCTATTACACAAAGTATATTTTAATGAATTCCTCACATGCTTTTAAAGATTCAAAATCAAAATATGTCAATTTTATTATATGTGTTTTGGCCTCACTTTATTTCATTTTCTCAAATTTTATTGAATTTAAAGAAGCAGTTGAAGGCTTAGGGAATATAAATATCTCGATTGGACTTATTGAAATGGGTATAATGCTATTAATTCTTCTTTATTTATTATTTGTAAGTATCTATATTACATATAATTTTGCTTTAAAAAAAATGCCTCATGATACGAGAGAGTATAAAAATTGTCGACTTTTCATGATTGGATTAATTACATTTGTGGGCACATTATTTGTAAATGTGGTATCTCAATTTTCCTCAAATGATACAGTGGGAGCTATTTTTGATGCACTCACATACGTCTTTATGCTTCTTGGAATGATCTTACTCTCACTTTCAGTGTTAAAAAAGCAAAATTCCAATGAAAAAACAATTAAATCAGAATAAGTTGAAAAAATTCAAAATTAACATAATAGAATTGTATAATAATTTAATATTGTATTATCAAAAAAACAATTACAAATTTTCAAAATTTTTTTTTATTCTTTTCACTAATTTAAAAAGTGAGATTTCAATTATAAAATTAAGCTTTATATCGTTAAATCATCATATTATTCTGTGAAATCTACTATGGAATATCCATCTCATCTACTTAAATTTCCTCAAGAATTTATTTGGGGGACTGCTGATTCTGCTTTCCAAGTTGAAGGTGCCACTTCTGAAGATGGCAAAGGACCATCTATTTGGGATGTATTTACTCATACTCCAAATAGAATTAAAAATAATCACAATGCCGATATTGCCTGTGATCGCTATCATCGTTATGCGGAAGATATTGATATAATGCATCAATTAGGTGTAAAAGCACATCGTTTTTCTATTTCTTGGCCTCGTATTTCCCCAAAAGGTGATGGCGAAATCAATCAAAAGGGTCTTGAATTCTATTCCAAAACTCTTGATTTATTTGAAGAACTTAATGTCGAACCTTGGATTTGTTTATATCACTGGGATTTACCTCAAGCACTTCATGAAAGAGGTGGGTGGGCATCTCGAGAAAGCATAACTGCTTTTGAATCCTATGTAAAAATTCTTGCTCAAGAATTTGGCTCTCGGATTAAACGATGGGTTATTTTAAATGAGCCCTATGTGGTTTCATATCTTGGATATGCAATAGGAATGTTTGCACCAGGCATTCAAGATATTCAACAATGTATACAAGTTAACCATAATTTAATGGTGGCACAAGGAAAAGCTATCGATATTCTTCGTGAATATTCTAAAGGTTCTAAAATTGGAATGTCCGTCGATGTTTCTGGATCTTCTACTTATCCTGTTTCTAATTCAGCAGAAAATATTGAAACAGCTCAACGATTAAAAAAATTCCAATTACATACCTATTTAGATCCTCTTCTTTTAGGCCAATATGCAGACAATCCTTATGGGATCGAACCAATACGTGAAGATGATGATTTAGAGTCTATTCATAAAAAAATTGATTTTATTGGATTAAATTATTATAACCGACTTATTGTATCATATGATGATAATCCTCAAAAATTAAATGCAAAATTTATCCCTGAAACCTCTGGTTTAACAGAATTAGGCTGGAAAATATCACCTGAGGGATTATATGACATTTTGCATTATATAGACCAAAGATATAATCATCCAACTTTAAATATTGCTGAAAATGGATGTGCATTCCAAGACTTGGTAACTATAAATAATATCGTGCAAGATGATGATCGCATTCATTATTATCGAGATCATATTCTTGAGGTGTATCGAGCTTTACAGGTAGGCATTGATGTTGAAGGTTTTTTTGCTTGGTCTTTATTGGATAACTTTGAATGGTCTGAAGGGTATACCAAACGGTTTGGGATTGTCCATGTCGATTTTGAAAGTCTTGAACGAACTCCGAAGAAATCGTTTTATTGGTATAAAGATGTTATCGCCAATAATGGTTTAACATTCCCATGATATCAAATCATAAAGGCTTAGACCTATTTCCATAATTTTATAGAATATTTTTTTTTAATGCTATTTCATCAAGAATTTCATGCAAGATTTTTGCCTTACCTTGAATATAGTTAATTTCTAAATTTTTTATCTTCATATTTGCATGCTTTACTGCCTCTTGTAATTCATCAATTTCTAATAGAGTGGTGGCAATGCAATAATAACTTTTTGACCGACCTTCATTAAAATCGTGTAATATATCTTTAAGTAATTCTTCTCGAATTTTCTGTACTTTTTCAAATTCTTCTATCCCATTTACGTTAATAAAAGCGATATTATTTTCAAGTTTTTGATAACATTTGAAGGTATCAAGTTGTTTTCCAAATTCTCTATGTTTTTTCCATTTTTCACAGGTTATGCTTTCTTCACAATCCCAGCAAAATTCAATTCCTTTTTTTTTTAATGCACAAGTTTGAAAAGGGCATCCTGCTGCCATACGATATTCGCTTTTACAGCCTCCACATTTACTCTTTGTTTCAGTATGATAAGATGGACACAATCTACAGGAAAGACCACATATACCAATCTCAAGATAATGAATTATATCTGGATAATTTTTGTTCATTTGTAGACACTTTTAATTTTTATTAATATAATAGAGATAAAAAAGTCATTCCCTAGTATACAATAAAGATGGATTAAAAAAAAAGAAAAAAAAAAAAGATATGAACAAATTAATGGTGCTTTCTTATTATCTGCAATAGATCTTTATGAAGGCCCAATCCAATAAAATTTCCAATAAATCCACAAATTCCTATTAAGACCATCGTAGTTCGAATAATTTGAATTTTGGATGAAGTGAAATCAACTGGAGGATAGTCTCCATATTGGTATGCTGAATCTATTTTCATGTGTATTTCATTGTATGCAGATTCAATCATAATATTATTTGACTGAGTATACCATTCTGGAGAAGTATATTCATCTTTATCGATCTCAGTATCAAATAAATAGGTTTTTGGCATTGCAGTTGTACTCATATAGCTATCTGCCCAAGAACCTCTATAATCAAAGGATGTTCCTTCAGCATAAATAATCCCTCTCCATTCTTCATCGGTCATTCTTTGATCCATCGGTGCAGTGAATTCATAATAGGAAAAAACAGGCCCAACTACTGCTGTCATTTTTCCATCCCATCCTGGTACTATTGCAATTAAATGTTCAAGCAATCCAGAGGCAATTTCTAATGTTTGTTGAGTACCTGCATTGGTATGAATGTCTGCGATTAAGGATGAATGGGAATTTGGGGCTTTACTTAATCCTGAAAATTTACCATTAATTGATCGTAATAATTGTGGAAGCCAACCTTGAGCTGTAGGGCCACCATAGGGATCTTCTTTTCGATAAAATGTATTTTGTAAGAAATCTTTATCATCTTTTGAGATAGCTTCATCTAAAAGAGTTTTAGATGCGATCAAACTTAATTGAGCTGTAATTTCAGTAAATTTTTCTTGTGCATATTGGAAATCATCCATTTGATATTCGCTAACTTCTAAGGTAGAAAAATTTTCAATAACATCATAATAATTTCCCGCCATTTCGCCCAATTTCATATAAAAATCTGGATAAGGCTCTACATATCCCATCGGAGTTGAACAGAATGGTTGTCCCCATCCCATTTTTGCATATAATATCGTATCATGTTTTAATTGTGCCCAAGATCCTAAAATTGTGGTCATTTTTTCATTTAACCACTTATCACTCGCCATAAAGGAAGGTATATTGACATTTGTTTCATTATTAAGTTTTGGATAGGGATAAGAAAGTTCTTCTAAATTATCATACCATTGCCATGCTATACTTTTTTTATCTTCTTCAGTCCAAGCTGCCAAATCAACTCTAAGATCTAAGATATTCTGTTCGTAAGGTGAATCAAGAAGATCTAAAGCATGATTTGAA
>CAYPTZ010000091.1:0-9291 GCA_964413395.1 uncultured archaeon
ATCCCAAGAAGAAATTCCTTTGCCTGTTTCTGTTTTCCTTCCCGCATGAGCTAATTGAATTGCAATGTGAGCTCCAAACCCATGAACGATATCTACTATGGATTTCAAGCCAATTATATGCTCATCACTCCAAATTCCCAAATCATTATCACTGATACGACCTTGAGGTTGAACTGCAGTCGCCTCAATAATAATTAGAGCTACTCCGCCTTGTGCTCTTGTACCATAATGGATCAAATGAAACGGTTGAACAAAACCTTGTTCATCGGCAGAATACATACACATAGGAGGCATGACTATCCTATTTTTCAGTGTTATGTTTCCAATTTTCATTGGAGTAAATAATTTTGAATCTTTATAATTGGCCACTTTTAATCCCCTTTTGGTAATTATAAAATGGAAATCCATCTAAATTTTTTTATATTGAAATTTCCAATATATTATTCCTATTATGCATGTTTTTTTTTATCAGATTTGAAATTTAAATTTTGAATTGATTTTTTTTTCTTTTAAGACTTAGAAAATTGACAATATTTCGAAATCCTTGGTGGATAAAAATTGATTTCATAAAATCTTATATACGTATCAATCATTCATTTTTTT
This sequence comes from uncultured archaeon, assembly GCA_964413395.1. GTDB lineage: Archaea > Asgardarchaeota > Lokiarchaeia > Sigyniarchaeales > Promethearchaeaceae > Lokiarchaeum. Next base: position 604 of record CAYPTZ010000091.1, read on the forward strand.
TATCCTTCCACTTGAAATAATTATATTTAATAATTTTAGGAAATTATCAACAAAATAAAAAAAAATCCAAGAAGTAAAATATTATTAAATTTGAAAGATAGTCATAAAAATAATAGAATAAGGTATTTGATAAAGAAATGAAAGTAATAATAATAGGAGGAAATGCTGCAGGATTAAGTGCTGCCAGTGCAATTCGAAAAAATCATAAAGATTGGGAAATTCTTGTGTATGAAAAAGCTAAATTTGTTTCTTATGGATCTTGTGGAATTCCTTACTATATTTCACAAAAAGTAAAATCAATTGATTCTTTAATGACATTAACTGTTGATTCATTAAAAAAAAAGAGAAATATTCCTGTTTTTTTATATCATGAAGTAACTTATGTAAATTTTAAAGAAAAGAAAATAAGAATAAAAAAAATCCAAGAATCTTTTGAATTTGAGGAGAAATATGATTACTTAATGATTGCTACGGGGGCAAATTCGAATATACGAAAAATAAAACACTCAGAAGAAGAAATGAATCACCCTCATTTATTTAAAATTCATAATTTATCAGATGCATCACGATTATATAAATTCCTATTATCAAATACTATAAATAATGTTGTTGTTATTGGTAGTGGATATATTGGACTTGAAATGCTAGAAGCATATGAAGCTCATGGGATTCCTAATATTACAATAATTGGGCCAAGATTAAATTTTTATTCTGAATCTCAAAAATATATTCATGAAGAATTAACTAAACATAAAATAAATATTATTTATAAACGTGCTAAAGCGATTAAAAAACTATCTGAGAATAAACTCAAGGTAATATTAGATGATGATTCTGAAATAGAAACAGATCTTGTCCAAATTTCAATTGGAGTTTTACCTGCTACAGAAATATTTAAAAATACAGATTTAGCCATGATGTCTAATGGGGCAATTATTATAAACGAGTATTGTTGCACAAATATACCAAATGTGTATGCTGCCGGAGATTGTGCAACTTCTTATCACAATTTAATGCAGAAAAATGTCTATATTCCTCTTGCACCTACTGCAAATAAACAAGGAAGAATTGCTGGAACTCATATTGCAGAAAAATCAAGTGTTCCTTTTCCTGGAATTTTTGGAACTGCAATATTTAAAGTATTTGACCTATATTGTGCATCAACAGGAATTAATGATGAGGAGGCTTATAAATTAGGATATGATGTCGATTCTATTCTAATAGAAAATAAGGAAATAGCTCATTATTATCCAAATGCAGAAAAGATGTCTGTATTACTTAGATTTGATAAAAAAAGTCATTTAATTTTAGGGGCTGAAATAACTGCTCCTAGTCCAATGGGTGCAAAAAAAATTGATGTTTTATCTACTGCACTTTCGGGAAAAATGACAATTGAAGATTTGCAAAAATTAGATTTAAGTTATGCACCACCTTTTGCCCCTGTATGGGATCCTATTTTGATAGCAGCTAATATAGCACAAAAAAAAATCAATAATTAAGAAAATATTTACTAATCTATACAAAGAAAATACAAAATAAATAATATATTGTAAATATCATGTCAAAGTTTGTTATTACCTATGATTTGAGGTTTTAAAAGAATATATTGTGACATTATATTTAGAATATTGGTAGCAATTTACTTCGATACGACCATAGGTAGCTGATGAATATGTCGAACATGGATGATGGGATGACCAGTCTCTCTAATATCTCCCAGATATCCTTTTAATCCATCAGTAATATTTGTTTTTAAACCGTAATTTAACCTTTTTTTTTTAAAATTATTTTTCTTTCTATGATTATCATCATTTACAGAAATATAGTAAATTCTGATATATCATAATAAAAAGCAGATATTTTGAGACAAAACTACTCTTAGCATCTTTTTATTTGTAATATTATAAAATTAAATCTTTTTGAATATAATTTATATTAGAAATAAAACACAGACATATTGATTTATAGTTAAAGAACAATAAATGACTCGAATATGGGCATATCACTCCTATTCTGATGTGTTGGGTGAATAAATATAAAAAAAAATATCGTTATGCTAAAATGAAAATACTTTTTAATACTATTTTGAAATTCGTTTTTTTTTTTTAAAATTTAATTATGTTATATTTATGGTCTGTTTTTCTATTTAGAAGCAAGATTTCCAATATAATAGAAATTATGGTTTTTATATTAAAGTAAGAAATAAAAATGAAAAAAAAATTTAGATTTTCTTCTCATTGAATGAAGAAAGAATTTAAATATACAATTTTCTATTTTTTGGCTTTTTAATGATCAATATAAAAATTGAACATACTGTAAATACTAAGAAATCGAGTCCATATCCAGAGATGCCAGATTTTTCTTTTTCTTCACTTGTTACTTCGTCGGTTTTAGGGGTTGCAGAAACTTCACTAGATTGTATACTATCACCAATTTCATTGACTGCCACTAATGTGTAATAATATATTTGTCCATTAATTACGTCGGTATCAGTATAGGTGGAGATATCTCCAACTGTATTTAATAAAGTTTCTTCTCCAGGAGTTGTACTACGATAAATACGGTAATTAGTGATGATTGAGCCCCCATTATCCACAGGAGCGTCCCATGTTAAAACAACTTGAGAAATTTCAGCAGTTCCTTGAACGTTTCGAGGTGCATCTGGATTACGGGCTATAAATACAAATTTAATAATTGAAAGTTCTTCCATAGCTAAATGCCCACTGGTGGTATCGTTAGCATAAATTTTCACGACTATATTTTCATTATCAGATACCATATCCCAGATTGTTGGATTTATTTCAATAAAATTGGTCGATAGAGTTGTATTTCCAAGACTAGTTGCATCTATAATAAACTCATACCACAAAACGTCAACTCCGTATGCGTCATAAATTGAGAAGGTTATTTCGGGAGGATTTTCCAATTCTTCGTTATTTTCTGGATCAATATTAGTAATTTGAGGAGCAAGATCATCACCATCTTCAAAAAGAGGGAGATAATCAAAATATCCCGCCATGCCAGGAATACCATATGTAATATCACCAATGAAATCGTCATTTTCATCGACGCTTGCATATCCATCCCATATATTCCCATATTCTGTATTGTTGAAATTGATAGTATAATCATCGCTTGATTCTTTATTGATATGTTGTGTATTTGCTAAAAACTCATTTCCAAAAATATTTACAAAATCTCGTGCTGTTGTAGTATCGTCAAAATTTATTCCGTTCATAGAATTTAATTCTATTAGATTATGTGAGATATTAAAGAACGTACCATAGGGAAAAATAGGGAAGATATAAATTTCAATTCCAGTATAACCACTACTAATAGTATTATTATGAATAAGATCATTTCCTTCACCCCAAGCATATATTCCATAATAATTATTATTAAGTATATTTTCAGTAATATTCACATATGTTTCCATTCCGCTAAACAGTCGAATACCTTGATGTCCAATACCTTGATGATTGATAATGATATTTTGATCTATTTCCATTTTATCTGCACCATCTATAAATATTCCACAAACTGCATTCGATTCCACAGTATTTTTAATAATTCGATTATTATTACCTTCAAAATCTTCTACTCCACTAACACCATTAAAGCTAATTTGGTTTCCATAAAGATAAGTATTATTAGAATATAGTAAATAAATTCCAGTATGTCCATTATTGATACAAATATTGCCAATAATATGCCCGTTTTTAGTATTATTGAGCTTTAATCCGGCTTTATATGTATTAGCTTCTCCTCCAGTGATATAGCAATTTTGAATTATGAAGTAGTGCGTTAAATCGTCCATGATATGAAGGGAATCACCGATACCTTCCGCATTGACATTCAAATCTTCAATAATATATGGTTCATCAACAGTACCTTTTCCTGTCAACCACCATGATCGCGATTTCCACCATTCCCAATCTTCTGCATTCACTCCATCACCAGAAATTATGATATTTGATGGTCCAGCAGGACTTATCATTAACGGATAAAGATCATAAGGTGCAGCAGCATTTTCTTCTACGGCATAGGATGAGTCACCAACACCATCGTTATTACTATCACTTCCCACATACTCATCCCAATAATTTCCAATTGAACCATTATCCCATGAATTGGTTCCATCATCTAATATCGGATTTAAATTATTTTCAAAATGATTAAACCAAATTATATTATTATCTGAATAAGCATTTGCCAATTCAATAGCTTCATTATTGTTAATGAACTTGTTTTTTGAAATGGTATTCAAACTAGTTAATATTGAATCAGATACACTATAAAATCGAAATCCTGTATTACAATTATCGATAATATTCTTTTCGATAGTACATTGATAAGGAATTCCTAAAATCCCATAAGTTGCTGCGTCAGCAAGAATATTTTTTTCAATAGTTGCGAATTTTGTATCTTGAATATTTAAATGTATTGGATTATTGGTCATCAAATTTCCGCTTATTACAGGATATTGTAAATTCTGGCTGACTGCAAAACCAGTAACACTATAATATTCTATTGTGTTATTAATGAATTTATGAAAGCTTTGAACTGATGTACTTGGACTAATTTTAATACCAGCTTCCAAATTACTATTTATAATACAATTTTGAATTGTGATATAATCACAATCAATATATAGATATATACCATTTTCGTTGTTTTCAGAAATAATACAATTTTCAATTATTCCATTATCTGCACTAAAAAGTCGAATTCCAGCATCTTGAAGCCCAGAACCTGCGTTATACAGATTGCAATTTCGAATTTTGAAATATACGTTACTAGATTGTACAAGAATACAATTTCCTGTCCCCAGACCATCAATTGTAACATTTTCAATTATATATGGATCATTAATTAGTCCAGATCCACTACACCATGGATATGTGTTTTTAGTCGTCTCCCACCCTGAATTTCCTACTATTGAAATTGGAGAACCAGTAAGATCCCAACTTGCTGATTGTTTGATTTCTCTAATCTTATCATTATCTTCTATATTATCCTCCAATATATTAATATTATTATCGTTAACATTATTGGCAACAAAACTAAATGAAATTAGTAAAATAGAAGAGATTAATAAGAAATTAATTTGTTTGTTTGTTTTCATATAAATCATCTGATATAAAATATAAAAAAAATGAATAATTTTTATTTCACCTTAGTTAAAAAAAATGTTTTTATTGACATTCTATAAATATATACATTTATGACAATAATGATTAACTATATACATATTTGTAGAGTTATTTTTCTTTAAAGCCTATTTTTTTCTTTTTTTTACTTATTCCATTTAGAAATTAAAAATTCCTATTAAGAAGCTATAAATATTTTAAGAAAAAAAAAAATTAAATTAATATTAAACATAAAGAATTATTAAAATTAGGTTAGAGAAACCAATGAACAGTTCTAGATGTGAAAAATGTGGTAAAATAACTTCATCAGAGGATTTTATTAGACTTCCAAAAAGATTATCGAAAGTATGTATGTTCTGAATGTAATTTAAATTTGCCTGAAACAACTTATAGTCCCGGATTTTTATTTTTGGAATTTTAATGTTGATTCTGTTAGCATTAATCATTCCAGAATTTTTAATTCTCTTTATTATATCTACAGTAATAATAATAATTGACTATTTCTTCATAAAAGAAAAATGATTAAAAGCACAGAAGAAATTCTTTAAATCAAAAAATAGAAAAAAAGAGATTAAAAAACCTAATATTATAATAGAAGAAAAAATTTCTCAAGAAATGAAAATTATCTGCAGACATTGTGGAAAAGAAACCAGTAAACTGAGTTTTTTTTGCAAATTTTGTGAAAAAATAATCTAATGCTAAAAAAATCATTCTCTTCAACAAGGCGCACAGTAAGTTATAGATGGACTTTTCATAGCTTTAGAAAAATTACTCCTATCGTCTTTTTATTTATGACATAATAAAATTATATTAATTATTTTAGAGGTAATAAAATTGAAAATTTCAAAAATTAATGGGAAAAGATCTCTTTTTCCAATCATTCTTATATTGCTCTTTATTTTACCCGTAACTTTTTTTTCTAATACAGTAAATGCATTAGAAGACAATTATCATATTAACCTTCGTAGTCAACTTGATAGCGATTATGGTATTTCTGGGGGCACTTGGATACTTCATGATAATGAAGCAGACAATATGGTAAATTGGGGAGGAAATGGATTAATAGAAACAACTACTGTTACTGGTCTCCCATTCAGCCAAAAAATTGTTGCAGAATGTCCTGAAACACAGGTAAATAATTGGGATTTTTCATTTAGCACAAATCTAGTAAATCAAATTAATACTGGAGATGTTGGTTTAATAGTATATTGGGCAAGATATATCACTGCAGAAACAGATACAGCTTATTCTCATGTGCTTATTGAACAACTTGATACATGGGATAAATCAGTTTATCAGGCCATGGACATTTCTATTAATTGGGAACAATATTTTATTCCTTTTGAAGGTGCACTTACCCATACTTCTGGAGATTCCCATTTTCAATTTAATATTGGACATCAAGCTCAAAGAATTGAAATTGGGGGTGCAAATATTCTCAATTATGGAAATAGTTATACGTTGACTGAATTGGAAGAAAAATTTTTAACCTATAATGGAAGAGATCCAAACGCACAATGGCGAACTGAAGCTGCAGATCGAATTAATACCTATCGTAAAAATGAATTAACAATTCGTACAGTAGATAATTTAGGACAACCAATACAAGGCGCAACTATTAATGTTGAAATGACTCAACATGATTTTATTTTTGGAACTGCTATTGCCGCCGATTATATGACTGGAACTTCATCAGATCAAGTTCAATATCAAGCGAAATTAAATAATCTTGATGGGGAAGGGCATGGTTTCAATGGAATTGTTTTTGAAAATGCGATGAAATGGAGATCTTGGGAAAGTGCAGGAACTTCGGGCCAACAAAAAGTAATAGATATTGTTGATTGGGCAGTTGCAAATAATATTGAAATCAAAGGTCATAACCTTGTCTGGCCAAGTACCCAATATCTTCCTGATGATCTACAAAATAATCAAGATACAAACTATATCCAAAATCGGGTTGAAGATCATATTCAAGAGATAGCAGGACATCAAGATTTAGCGGGAAAAATTTATGAGTGGGACGTAATTAATGAACCAGTTCATTGTACAGACCTTCAAGAAGTGTTTAATGGAACTACACCAACTTATCAAACAGGTGAAGAAGTATACGAAGAATGGTTTGCATTAGCTCAGCAAGCAGATCCAAATGCAAAGCTCTCCTATAATGAATATGGAATAGTAAGTCATGGCGGATCTAATTTTGGAACTCAAGATCATTATAAAGAATTAATTCAAGCAATGGTTGATCAAAATCTCATTGATGGAATTGGAGTTCAAGGACATATGAGTACTTCCCTGACATCAATCGAAAAAGTTTATGATGTCATTAATGATTTTGCTCAATTCGGATTAGAAATGTCACTTAGTGAATATGATGCTGCGGGATTAGAAGGTGAACTTGATGCTGATTATACACGAGATTTCCTTACTATAGTTTTCAGCCATCCAATTATGCGTTCCTTTTATATGTGGGGATTTTGGGATGGAAGACATTGGTTAGATGATGCTACAATCTATAACCAAGATTGGTCGCTAAAACCTTCAGGACAAGCTTTCATTGATTTAGTATTTAATGAATGGTGGACAAATGAAGATGGTATTTCAAATAATGAAGGAAACTTTCAAGTCCCAGATAAAGCATTCAAGGGTACATATAATATTATTGCTTCTTATGATGGACATATTGTAGAACAAGAAATTTCTCTTACTGAAGATATGGTATTAGATATTATCATACCGATAACACAAACGAATATTGCACCTTCGATATCTTCTCCTATGGATATAGAATATGTACAAGGTGATAGAGGTAATCAAATTAGTTGGACGTTAACTGATGACAACCCTGCCACTTATACTATTACTAGTTCAGCTGGAACTTCATTACCTGAAATATGGTCTGATGGAGAAATAATTTCTATTTCAGTTGATGAATTATCTTTAGGAACTCATTCTTATACAATTACAGCTTCAGATACTGAGGGTCTTACAGACAATGATCAAGTTAATGTAGTAGTAGTCGAACAGACCCAAGAAGGAGGAGATGTTTGGATGGGAGATGTTTCAAATATTAGAGTGGGTGATATCTTTGAAACAACGATTTTTGTAGATACAGGTATACAATTAGTTGCAGCTTATGGATTTGAAATAACATATGATCCAACAATTCTGCAAGTATCTAGCGTTGTAGCAAGTCCAGGAGGCTTCTTAGCTGCTGCATATTTTGATAATAACATTGGAACAATAACTATTGCCGGTTTTGATATAAGTGGAAAGGGCCCTGATAGCATGCTTGATTTAGTAGTAATTTCATGGGAAGGTATTGCGGAAGGCACAAGTCCAATAGGCATTCAAATAAATGATCTTACAGATGAAATGACAAATAATATTGGAACACCTCTCGGAATTGGCAATACAATTACAATTTTACCCGAATTTGAATTAGGAGATGTAAATCACGATGATGCAATTAATATTGTAGATGCATTATTGGTTGCACAATTTTATGTTGGAGAACCTGTTGACATTGATGAAATTT
>CAYPTZ010000092.1:0-9279 GCA_964413395.1 uncultured archaeon
TTCTCCACCATATGTATCCACTATATGATTTTATTAAGATCAATTTTTTGATAATCTTTAAATTATTACCAATCAATAAGTAATATGAATTTTTTTCCTTAAAATTTTATTCCTTTCTAGCATAGCATTTTGTGGTAATACGAAAACATTACAATCTGAACGAAATACTTCTTGTCTTATCAATAATTAGATGTGATTAGTAATTAAAAAATGTCAGTAATGAAAAATAAAAAAAAAAGAGAAATAACTTTTCTTTTACTTTACTTTATGTTTTTTAATATTCTAAAGCTATTTGGGAAGTAAGATTCATAGATTTTTTCTGAATAAATTTTTTTCAGAAAATTTAACAATAAAAAATCTTTTCTAAATTATAAAAATGATTAAGAATGTGATTATCAATGTCAAATAATATTGTATGTATAGATGCCAAAACTCTGGAGAATTTCATGAGAGATGTATTTATCGGACTTGGTGTACCGAAGGATGATGCCGATATTATTGCTGAAGTGCTCATAACCTCAGATCTATCTGGAATTGATTCTCATGGAGTTCAACGATGTAAAATGTATTATGATCGAATAAAAGCAGGCATCTATGAAGTTAAAACCAAAAGGATCTGAATGAATTTGAGATGGAAAAGGAGATAATTTATTCGCCATTATTGCTTGTAAATATTTATTATATTTAGTGATGTGTTTTGAAAACTTAGGAAGCAATTCTAATGTATTCCATTGTGGAATATTACTCAATCCCCATATTCCATAATCCAATTTGAAGCCTCCAGCAGGTGAAAATTTCTTATTTTTTATTAAACGTTCTAAGGTATTTTTTCCATTACGATCAAAAATTAAAGGAGAAATTATACTTTCCTTTGTTAAATTTTGGGATAAGATAATGAATTGGAACATATTTTTTGGAAGTGTATTCATTCCGAAAATTCCAGTAAGACTTCCTCGGAAATATGCTGTCATTTGAGCAATTTGTTGCATACTAAGATTTTCTAAAGTATCTGTATATCTTACAAATTTTTCACCCGTACCTATAAATTGAGCTTCGATGCAACAATTGGTTTTATCTAAAGTTGGGTAAATTTCTACATCATGATATTTTGAAATCATGTCATCAAAAAACTTACTTTTCTTTTTGAATAAGCCTCGTTCCTCATGAATTTGCGAACCAAATGGTCTAGGGCTGTAGTGTAGTAAACCAAAAAAGATGTATCCATTTGAAATTATATATTCTAATCCATTAACTAATTGTTTAAATAACCAAGATACATTATCAGGATCCTCATTAAATTTTTTATTAATATTAATTTTATCAAGATCCTTTGATTGAACTTGACTCCAGAATGATTTCCATACAGAAGGATGATATAATTCTTGAACTACTTCTATATTTTTATCTGGTGTTAGGGCAAGCATAGCTAATGATGAAGAATATTTTTGGAGTTCACTAGGATCTGATTGGAATATGGAAGGATACGTATATTTTATTTTCAAATTTTTCAAACCTTTATTATAATTTTGGATATTTAGTGTAATAATTTTTTCTATAGGACATACATCTTTATCTTTGAATTAAAATTAATAAATTCTGTAAGGTTCTTCCTTTTTTTTAATTTTAATTAATTCTTTCATATATTTCTGGTAATTATCGAGAACTATTCGCATTGTATCATATTGATATGCTGATCCCCAATATGGGTGATTTTGTAATGTTTTCAATCCTAAACTAATTTTGAACCAACACAATGGTGCTATATTTGATGTTCTTAAGCTTTCATACATTAATTCTAAATTATTTATATCTATTGAACTATTCTGCTGATGAAAATTATTAGATAAGATATAAAAGTATGTAGATTCTTGAGAAGTACACACTATTCCTGATGCATATGAATCTATATATGCAGAATTTGTACAGATCTTTTCTGCAATATCCAATATGCTTGGAAATTCATTTTCAAATGTGAAATACTCTGAATTTTGTCCAATCCAATGAACTTTTATATATCCATCCTTAAGTTGGGGAAATCCCCCCTCTTTTATCTTTTTATTATAAAAATCTTGAATTATATCTAGGTTTTTTTCATCAATTTCTAATTCATGAAATAGACTAAATTCAAAATTATTAGATTCTAATTCTAGAATACCGAGAAATGCTTCTGAACCTTTCATAATACCTTGAAATGCTTTTGTATAAGTGTCCCTAAGTTGAATAGGGTTTTCAAGTTCTAAAAAATGCTTATCTTCTTTAATATCGTAGAATGATTTTTCATCTGTTTGATTCGTATCATTATCATAATAAAATTCTCCCCAAGATAAATTTTCGCGTAAATCTGCTATACATGCAATATTTTGACCTACATCAATGGAAAGTAGGGATATCGCACCTCCAATAGCTGCCTGTTTTTTATTTCCATAAGCAAATAATATTTTTGGAGGATTGTAAAGCAAGCTAATTGCCTTATCTTCTTCTGCCATCTCATTTAATGAATTAAGTGCTCCCATTATTTTATCCAAATCTTCTTCAACTTCATCTTCTGAAAGTTTTGAAATATCAATAGGATTTCCTAAATCTTCATCTAGAATTTTTTCTAATGTCTTTATTTCTCTTTTAACAATTAAACTTCGAACATATTTTAAATAATTATCAATAGCTTCTACTAAATCTGGTTGATCTTTGATCTCATCCCAACCATCAAGTGATTTTAGACCATTCATACCTAAATCTATTTTGAACCATGATATTGGTGCAGCTAATACTCCTTTTTTTAAAAGTGAAAACATTTGATTAAGATTATTTTTATCAATATGAATTTGTTCTGTTTCATCGCATTTAAATATATTATCCGTAAGTAGTATGAAGTTCGCTGCACCTTGCGCAACTGCGACTATTCCTGATGCATATCCTTCATATGGATATATTATTGCTGCTAAATCAGTCATGTGTTTTTTTTCTGGGATAGTAAAGTAATGCGAAGCTTCACCAAAAAAATTAATCTCGACAAAATTATTACCTGCTCCTGTAATTCTATGAAGATTTGGAAATGCATCATTTACTCTACTAACCTTATATAAATTCATTAGTCTATTCTGATCTTCAATGTCTAATTCCATTTCATCAAATACATTCGTTTCAAATGCATTTCCTTCAAAAGATGCGATTCCAAAGAAAATTAGACCTCTTTTACGAATTTTATTAAGAGTACTAATTATTCTTTGGGCGAGAACTTTAGAATCATAGAGAGCTTCTGAATCTTCATGTTTAATATTGATTTTTTCAATCTGATCTGCAATTCTCTTATTTTCTTTACCTCGCCAAAATTCTCCTTGACTTAGTTCAGAAAAAATATCTGATATTTTTATTAGTTCCTTTTCTTCATCCATCGCCAAAAAACTTTTAGCTCCAGCTAGTTCAACAGTGTATCGATTACCTTTTGGGAGTAATGCAACTGGAGGATCATAAAGGCGCATAGTTATTCAAATCCTACTTTTATAGATCAATTAAAGGGAAATTTAAATCTAACGAATGTATAATAATAGGAACATCTTTTATATTTTCTTTTAAAAGAATACCATAGTCAATCGCAGCATAATTTGCAGCATCAGGTGTTATTAATCTAATAGTATGGAAATTATTCCGTGATTTATGAAAATCTGTGCGATAATACATGCTGAATGCACCTTGAGGTGCTTCGATTGTTTTGATATAATGATGATTAGGAGTTAAAGTAATTTGTTTTGGCATCACTGGATTTTCTAAGAACTTTTCATATGATGATAATCCATGTAAAATGTGTTTACAAATCGCTAATGATTCTTTTATTTCCCATAATCGAACTTGGGTTCTAGCATAGACATCTCCTTTTTTAAATGCAATTACGTTCCAAATCTGCGAAAGATCCCCTATGCAGTATGTTAGATATGGATCTTTTAAACGAATGTCATCAGGGATTCCACTTCCTCGTAATGAAGGACCTTTTAATCCCAAATTAAATGCATCTTTTTGTGGTATAATTCCGATTCCTGATAATCTATTTTCAGTATTTGAGTTATAGACAAAATTGTACACTGTATCAAAAATCTTAATTTCATTATCTCGAAAATAATGATATAATTCTCGAGAGATTTTAGGAATGATATCTTGAGAAGAACCATAATATAACATTTCATCAAGATTGTTAACTTTCAGGAATTTTTTAGTAATTTTATCAATGGAATTATTAATTTTATTGATTTTTTTTCCTGTAAAATATTTATGTAATAAATTGGCTAAGTTCGTAAACCATAATAGATGTGAATATATTCGTTCAAGTTCAGCCAAAAGAGTCCTAATAAATTTTGCTTTAAGCGGAACTTTTTTTTCTGTTGCTAATTCTAAAATCTGATTATGAAGGAGATTTATACTAATTTTATTATTTTGTGAAAATCTACGAAATATTTTCTTATAATCGTTTAATTGATCGCATGCTTCTAAACGAGGTTGAGTTTTATTATACATCCAACCATCACGAATTTTCACGGTATTAATGACATTGTCTTTAGTATTAATATCAATATAACTATTTTTTTCATGAATAGGATCAAATACTCCAATTCTTTCTTGATGATGTGAAGGTATTGGATTAGGAAAAATATAAGGTGCGCAGTATTCTAGGATTTCTTCCTTTTGATTATCGCTAATAAGAATAAATTCTAAACCTAATCGATTTTTTATATTTTTTTCAAAATAGAGTGCATTTTTATAAAAATTAATTATTGATTTTACCTGTAATCCTTTTTTAATCTGAGTTTGGAAAATAATTAAGGAATTTTTTTTGTAGGGACGTTGGTGAAATAAATAATTTAATTCAAAAAATTCCTTTCCATCAGATGCAAAAATACTCTCTAAATTATATCTAAAATTGTGCAAAATTTTTATAATATCAATAAGATTTTCTTGATTAACCTGAAATAATCTTATATTATCACTTTCCAACTGATTTAAATTATCTAATCCTTCAATTTTCTCGATTTCATTGATAATAAACTTACTATCCATCTGATTATTCCGATTTAGATAGGTTTTGTGATTAATAGTTTTGATCATTTCTAGTATATAATTTAGTTTTCCATATTTTTAATCATTTTGGGGGATTCAAAAAGAAATATTTTCAGATTTTTACCATTGATAATTTTCTGGTTAAAAATAATTTTATATCTGATTGAAATTATAATTAATCCTATAAAACTGAATAATTCTGTAAAGAAAATTAAAGGATTATGTAATAGAGTTTCAATCCAAGAATATAGTTCAAAATTATATAAATTTATTTCCTGAAAAGGCCAAAATAATGGTATATTTGGTAAATCTAGGATAAGATGAAATATTAAGCCCATCAATAAAGAAATAGTAATTTTATTATCCTTTCTTAATAGATGGGTTAATATTGTCACAAATAATAAGAATATAAGGGTATGGGCATAACCTCTACCTCCAAAATCTTCTGATATAAATGATAAAGGTTTATCTATCAAATCTGGGAGGATTGATCCGATTATTAAAGAGAATCTGTGTAAAAATTCATCCTTTGATTTATTAAATCGAATAAATATTTCTAAACTTAATAAAGGAATAAAAATATGGAATAATATAAACATTTTACTCAAGTCTCTAAAATTAAATTATTAATAATAAAATTGAAATAATTATTAGTGCGCTACTATATTTTATAGATTCTAATATCAATTTTGAAAAGGAATATCCTTTAATTCGAATTATTGGTTCTTTTTTTTGGATTTTTTTTGGATTTATCACTCCATATCCTTGAGTCGATTGAAATAAATCTAACTTTTTTGCGTTTTTTCTAATTATTTCGTAATACTCTTCAGGTTTTTTGTTTGGAAATGTTAAAATTGTATTAATTAAATATTGCGTACAAAGAGCTGCAGCAATAGAAGTTCCTGTCAATATTGAATAACCTTTAGGTAAATTTGTTGGATCAGATGTCAAAGGTAATAGTGCAGATTTAGATTGAATTGAAATGATATTTTTAGCGGGAAAAACTATATCTGGTTTTATAATAGATTTTGAATTTTCATCATTTTCTTTTCCTCTACCGGGAAAGAATAAATTATGATTATATTGATCCAAACCTCCAACACACAAAACTTCGCTGCTTAATCCTGGAAATCCAATGCTCTGCAAGTCTGGTCCAAAATTTCCAGATGGTGCAACTATTGAAATATTGCGTTCTTTCAAAATTTTACAATACTTTGAAATTAAATTATTATCATCGAAATAATTCCCAGTTGTACAACCAAATAATAGAATGTCAACAAATATCTCCAGCGATAAATTACATAAATCATCCAATGCACTTAATAAATTTAACAAAGTAGATGTTCCTTCTTTATCAAATATTTTTATATTTATTAGTTTAACATTAGGAATAATTTCTATTTGATTATTATAGGTTATTTCATGGGAACTGGCCACAATTCCAGCTAAAAACGTTCCATGTCCGTTATAATCGTTATTATCCTCGTTTGTATAATTAAAACTTTTAACTATACAATTCTTTAAATTTTTATTAGTGAAATCAATCCCTGAATCAATAATTGCTACTACTATACCTTCTGTATTATTTGATTTGTATTTGGGTATTACATTTGAAAAATTTTCGAGATTTTCATTATTTTCCATGCATAAAAATACTTGATGGTTGCCATACATTTGAATTATTGTATTATTTTTTGAAAAGAAATCCAATTTTTCATATGGGATAGTACAATTCAAAATAGGCAGATTTTTGAATGATTTAAATTCCAATCTTTTTTTAAAAGACTGAATATTATATTGATCGTTATGTTCCATAACAAAATGTTTTCTATCATTAAATGATGCGAATTCTATAAAGATATTTACTTGATAATCTATTATTTTACCGGAAGATTCATATTCTTCTAATTCATCATGTGATAAATGTTTATACGCCCAAATATCGAGTTCATCTAAAGACGGATGAAATATTGTTCTATAATTCAATAAAAAGCCAGCTCTAACTCTAATTAATTGATTGTTCTATTTAAGATCCTCTTAAAACTGTAAATAGAATAGAAATATAATTAATAATCATATGGAGCATATCTTATTGATAACATCTTCTAATGTAAAATCTGCCATTCCTAACGTAGTACGAGAATCAAATGAAAGAACTATATAAACAGGACTTTTAAATTGATTTATAGTTATTATTTGGGAATATATTAATTTATCTCCTCCTTGCCATGTAAATTTAGGATTAGATATTATATTTCTTCTATCTGATATTGTACGGATTTCAATTTCTCTCATAGCTGTTGTTAAATCTTCGATCGGGAGTGATGTGTAGAATACATCACCTCTTATCGATATTAAAGCTGAAGCTAATAATTCTCCATTTGATATTTCTTCTTCAAATATTTTCTTTATTTTCGTTATTTGTATTTTATCAAAATTACCTGTAAAATCAACAATATCGTCAACCATTTGATTAATTTTTAGATTTTCTAATATTTCCCCTGTTTGCTCTATTCGATCAAAATCATCAAGAAAATTTTCATAGATTTGAATAAGTTTATCAATTCTTTCATAGACAACCATGGAGATTGAATCAGTAGATGTAATCATCACAAAAATTTTATTAGTATGATGTTTAAAATAAAAACGTAAATCTCCCATTTTTAATATTCTTATTTTTTTTTGAGTCATTTCAGATGAAAAATGCATTATTGCTGCAAGAAATGAAGTTGCTAGGGTAATTTTATCATTTTTTAATACATTTGAATAAATTCTATCATATATTGGTAATCCATCAACATTTAACATAAAGAAGCAATGTATTTTCATCTTATTCTCCAGATATTGATATATAAAATTTAATCTTTATTTGTTTGAAGTTGTAAGATTATTTCATTATATTTTGAAATATCTTTTAAAATTCTTTTTGGATGATTGGATTGTGCTGTTAATGTCATTGATTGACTTCCCTCAATCGGGAAAATTGTTATTTGCGTTTTTTCGCCGAAATTATAAGTAATATATTGTAATTTTTCTAAATCATCATCTGAAATTAATTGAATTGTATTATATCTTATATAATATTCTGCCAATTTTGCATTATATCTTCTAATTTGCTTTGAATCTAAATCTGTTTTAACTCCTTGCAATGTAATTATTTCTAAACCTTTTATTTTACCTGATACGCCTACTAAAGCTAAAAAATCAGATTGAGTTCTTTTAATCGTAGAATCCATATGATTTTCTAGATCTTTTATGACTTCTATTTCTTGTTTTGAAAAGAATTTTGACAGAATTCCCATTTTTTATTCCTTTAATAATTTCTTTTATAAAACAATAAAAATGTAATTCATTTGATTTTTTCCCCTCCTTTTACTTTTTTACAACATCTGTTTGATTATTGATGGAAATTCTAATTAATTGCAATATAAGTGCGATAATAATTTGAATGGGTCTTTCCTGTAAATTGATCGAGTTCTAAAGGCGGAGATAATGGTTCTATCATCCTTTTCATAAGTCGTTGTACTTGCCAAATATTGTACAGTAGAATCTTTGCCCCCCGAACACCTAACCTAATATCTCTACATTGAATCCGATCGGAAATCCCCAATCGATTAATCTCCCGAAATGCAATCTCAATCATCCATCGACATCGATAAAGAAATCGAATATAGGTTTCATTTCCTTGCAAGGTTGAAATTCCTTTAGAATTTCCAAACAACACAATTAAAGGAAATATCCGTTTAGATGCTTCATCAAGTGAAAGTTTTTGATTCTGATAATCTCGTTTTATTACATTTAAATGATATGATCGTTTTGCACATAAAAGGAGATCGAATCTAAGCAAAGGATAATCTATACCTTTAATATACTTCTGTTTACTGAATCCTTTACAATACCGAGAGCCTTTTGAATTAAGATAACGATAAATTTTACCCTGCGTCTGCGCACATGCTCTTCCAGGCATGATAACTGTTATTTTCGACTTTTTAAATTTCACCAACAAACGATTTCGATAAAAACCACGATCTAAAAGGTAGTATTTTACATGAAACCCTAGCGATTTGAGCTTTACCATGATATCCTCGAAAAATGGAATCTTATTTTGATACTTATAAATTTTATAATTACTGATAATTTGATGGAGATTTCCTGCAATAATCGAAAAAGTGAGGGTTTTATGAACTGTCTTACCCTCTTTTGTGCCAAAACAATAGGGATCATTAGAGTCAT
>CAYPTZ010000093.1:0-9258 GCA_964413395.1 uncultured archaeon
TTAAATCTAATAGTAAAAAGTAATTGAGTAAATTTTTATTTTATATTTTTTTACCTTTTTGTTATTTTGGTTAATTTTTTTGAATCTTGCATTAATTCTATTAAATCTTACATTTTGTCGCCTTTTTGGACATCTTAGGGTGTATCTGAAAATTATTGATTCAATTTTAAAAATTTTATTGAAATTTTAACATTTATAGGATATCTAGATAAATTATAAAACATATATTCATTCGAGCACGTAAATTCGACCATAATAATTAAATACAATCATGAATTAAAAATAAATAAGGTATATTACAGGTGATTTAATTATTCTTGTATTCAAATTCAGAAGGCGTCGTGCTATCATTCAAATGCAGATTAATGATTATTTAGGTGAAATTCAAATCCATGTATATCAAATGTACATACCTAAAACCTATCAATTCGTATATAGAAAAATGAAATGGTTTCCATTCAATAAACGTATAAAAAAAGATGATAATTCAAGCATATTTTGTCATCAATTGCAATTAGACCCATTTATATATGAAAAAATACCCCATATTCCAACAAAATTCAAATATTTCAATAGATTTCATAATATTCCTTCTGTTGTTTTCTCAGATTTTGCAGAAAATATTATCACCAAAAAGGAGTGGGATATGTTTAATACTTTACCAAAATTTACAGGATTTTTTGATAACTTATTTGAATTAAACAATTTAAGCTATTTTGATGATCTACAGGAAGAATTGAGTTCTCTTGGTGCTGATTTTAGAAATATTTTTCTTCATGATATTATTGCTTTTGAATTACTACGACGACAACTAGGATATAAAGATTATTCAGGATTGGAGAAAATGTCATATTTTCTCGGAGATAATCCATTAAAAGATATTCTTCGCAATTCACTTTTCTTTCCGACTGCTGCTAATGTTAGTTTTATTTTAAAACAAATTCCTTCCAAAAAAATTATGAATTATTTTAATATATTAGTCAAAGAAGCGATCAGTTTAAGAATAATTGTGACTAAAATTCTTGTATTTGATGGTCAATTTGTTCATTCTAATTGTAATGATAACAAAAATAAAACTACGGGCCAATATAATGATCCTGAGGCAGAATATTATCGTCATACAGGGAAAAAGCTTGGTGTTGGCTGTTTTTATTGGTCAATTTGTGCATATTGCGGATCTTGGTCACGTAGCTTACCTGTTCACTTTAATACATTTCCAGGAAATAAGAATGATAAGCCGGCTTCAAGAAAAACCTTTCTTGATTTTAAAAAAAAAAAAATTGGGAAATGGAAAATGATTTTAGGTGATACAGGTACTTATTGCAAACGTAGTTTGGATTTATACCGTAATAAAGGAATTTTTCCTTTACTTCGAGCACCCAAGCATCTTAAAACACACCCTACCTTAGAATTAAAAAAAGGATTTTGGTTTAATTCAGACTATTTTCCTTCAGGTTGGAAAAATGAAGATGTGTTGAAAATGTATGATCAAAGACCTTCAGTTGAAGCAGGTCAATCATCCAATCCTACATTTTATAATCAAAAACGTTTGAATACAAGAGGAATTGAAATGGCACATACTCATCGGACCTTTTCTTATATATTAGATTTATTAAGACCACTTACAGCATATAAAATAAATAGACCTGATCTCTTGACAAAATTAAGTGCATTTTCTATCAGTCGCGGGTACAAATCTGCATTTATATGGCGTAAAATAGCATATGATTCGAATTTTGATCAAATGGATAAATATTCCACAATTGACCGACATAATTCAAATAAATATAGATTCAAAAAACCAAACGGGAGATTTTGTGAATAAATAAAAAAGAAAGAAATTATAAAAATTAAAATTTACTCAATTAACTAATTTTTCTTAAAAATTCTTGAGGAATTTAAACATGTCAGAACTAGAAGCTAAAAATCAAGAAATAAAGGAATTAAAACGAAAATTAGTCGAAAAACGAGAAGAATATGAAAGACGATTGATAGATGATCATGGAACCTTTCTAAAAACATTTTCTGCAATTTATGGTGAAGAAGAGATAAAACAACATTATTCAGAAATGCGTGATAAGCAAGTAAAAGGATGGATGGATTGGGTTAGAGAACAAGATGACAAAGAAGGAAGAAAACATGATATTGAAGGAATTATCAATTTTTTATATAAGCCATCAAAAGATCAAGGATTTGAATATTCTATGAAATAAATTCAGACCAATCCTATCAATTTAAAATCACAAAATGTCCAGTAGCGGAAATTGCAAAAGAATTAGGAATGGAAAAAGAAGGATATTTGTATCATTGTATGAGCGATTATTCCATGGTCAAACATTATAATGAAGATCTTGGATTCAAACGTGATAAAACAATAATGGAAGGGGATGAATATTGCAATCACTGCTATTATTGGAAATCCAAAGAATGAAGAAATGATTTGCTGACGGGTTATTCTTTTTTTTATTCAGCTATTTTTATCATATCTAACTTCATAGAAGACTATTGAGAAAAATATGATATTAATAATTCTCAAAATCCAGAAATCATCTAAAAATCCGAATAATACAAATATTTTTAATTATTCAGAATTAAAGTGGATTAACATGAATTCTATTGGTAATTTAAAAGAAAATAAAAATTATGCTTTTAAAGATGATGCTCAACAAATTCTTCCCAAATGGTTTTTAACTTGGTTTATTATTTCAATCGGAATATTATGTTAAGGAGGTTTAATTGACTCAATTGAGGGAAAACAAAATGATTTCAATGCTTTAGGAGCAAGTATTAGTATTATTTGTATGTTTATTATTGGATTTATAGTGTGGAAAAAGCGTATAGGAATATATAAGAAATTCAAAAGGCTCCAATCAGAAAATATTTTAACTTCAGCAATAATCGGGAGTATTTTTGCAGCAATTGATGAATTAATATGTTTTCCTTTTAATCCATTAGTTCCCGGTATTACTCTTGTAGAAGATATTTTACTGACAACTCCAATGTATTTTTGCGCTCATTTGTTTTGGGCATCCATTCTTAAGAAATATCGATTTACCCAATTTCAAGCTTTACTCACAGGAGGAATTTCAATCGCAATCTAAGAAGCAATCTTAGGAAATGGAATTACAATATTTTTACTTCTCTTATGGCCATTTATGGTTATGATTCATGGAGTTCACATGGCAATTCCTAAAATGCTAATTTTTTCTGAAGATCATCCAGAAATCCAAAAGGAATCCAAATGGAAATATTTTTTGGGAATTTTATTACCTATCCTAGGAATAGGGATAGGAATGGTAATAGCAGGAATAATTGCAGAAATGTTTCAATTGACATTTGTTTAAACAAAAAAAAAAAGGAAAATTCATCATCAAATAGAATTCACATTCTCAAAATTATATGGTGAGAAAGGGTCCAATCAAGGATTCTGAGTTTTTATTTAAAGTTAAAGGTTTCCCAACGCTCACAATTTCCCCTCCTTTTGGTCCTCCTTGGGGCCCTAATTCAATCAACCAGTCACAAAATGATAAAATATTCGGATTGTGTTCAATGATTATCACAGAATTTCCTTTATCTACTATTTGATCTAGCAATAGTATTAATTTTACTTCATCATGAAAATGTAAACCAGTACTTGGTTCATCAAGTATGAATAAAGTGTTAATTTTTTTTGAATGTGCTAAAGCTTTTGCTAACTTAATTCGTTGTGCTTCTCCCCCACTCAAGGTCGTGGCAGATTGCCCTAAAGAAATATAACCCATCCCAATTTGGTCTAATATAGCAAGTAGTTTGACAATTTTTGGTTCGTCAGCGAAAATACTAAGTCCTTCTTTAACTGATAAATCCAAAATTTCACGGATATTCTTGTCCTTATATTTAATATCTAATATTTCAGAGATATACCTTTGACCATTGCATTCTTCACATATCACGGATAATTCATCTAAAAATGAGATGGAAAGACTAATTCGCCCTTCACCTTTACAAGAAGGACATCTACCTTTATCTGAATTGAAAGAAAAATGCCCATCTTTATATTTTCGTTTTTTTGCTAAGGGTAATTTTGCATATAATTTTCGAATATCATCCCAAAGGCCAGTATAGGAAGCGGGAGTAGAATTACGATTCCTTCCGATAGGAGATTGATTTACTATAATAATGTCATCGATTAATTCCCATCCTTCAATTTTCCCCTTAATAATTTCTAAAGGATCTTTTGTATCTTCTTCAATATCATTATTCTCGGTTGTTTTACTGTTAGATGCATTTTGTGATCGATTGTATTTAAACTGCTTCTGAAGAAGAGGAACTAATGTATCGGAGATCAAAGAACTTTTTCCACTTCCAGATACTCCCGCGATTCCTACCATTAATCCTAAGGGAATATCTACCCAAACATCTTTTAGATTGTTAGTTGAAATCCCTCGCATTTTAAGGATTTTTTTTGTGTCTTTGTTTCTTTTTTCATTGGATTTTTTAATTGGATATGATAATGTCTTTCCTAAATATTGTCCTGTCAGTGAATTTGAACATTTTTTAATATTATCTAAAGATCCAGAAAATACAATTTCGCCTCCTTCAACTCCCGCATTAGGACCAAGATCGATGATAAGATCTGCAATCGATATTAATCTTTCATCATGTTCTACAATAATTACTGTATTTCCCTTATCACGTAACTCAATCAAAATTTTCCCAAGACTTTCTTTTTCTAATTCATGCATACCCATGGTGGGTTCATCTAAAATGAGTATAACACCATTTAGCCCTAAATTCATTTGAGTCATTAAAGATAAACGTTGATTCTCGCCACCAGAGAGAGAAACAGTGGATCGATTCAAATGCAGATAAGAAAGACCTACTAAATTAAATTTTTCTAATCCCTCACAGATTTTTTCATTAACGGCTTTTCCATTGGAAGTGCGATATTTTTTCGAATTTCTTTTCTTAAGACAAGTCAAGATTTCTCCAATAGACATTTGGGCTAATTCTCCGATATGATAACCTTCAATCAAACTTTCTCGAGCTTTTTCATTAATACGATATCCTAAGCAATTTGGACAAACTGTCTTGTCCATATAATTTTCCTCAATCTTCTTTCTTCGATATTCACTTGTGCTCTTTTCCATAGCTCGTTCTAAATGAGGAATAACTCCTTCATATTTCTTCATCGCTTTATGTGTGTAAGTTTTAGATTTAAAATTTAATTCAATTTTTCCCTCAGAACCATGTAAAAAAATATGTTGTATTTTTGAATCTAAAGCGTGATATGGTGTATCCAGATCAAATTTATAAAAATACTACCTCCTGTTCCAAATTCTTCAATATATCCAAATAACATTTCAAGAAAGAGCTTGCCCTCTGAAATTTTATCAGAAAAATGTGATTTCCAGTCTTCTATGGAACTTACAAATTTCTTCAAACCTCCGATTCCATTATTATTTGTCGAAGAAGCAATCATACTTCGAGATACCTACTGAATTGCCAACTTTACACTGGCACCAAAAGGAGGTCGTTTTCCATTTAAGCGTTTTGTTAACACAAAACGAGAATTATGAGGCCAAAGAAATTTTGGTCCTTCATGGGAATTGTTTGCTTTTATAAAATCGCCTATTGAAATTTCTTGAGGTTTAGTGAAATTATTATCGCATAATAAAACCAGTTGTTTACTCAGATTATATCCAATTAACGTAAAAATATGGCCCCTAAAATGAAAATCATCTTCTTTTACAAAATCAAAAAAGGGTAAATAGCCCATATCGCCTTGTATTATGAGAGGATGGTTGTTATCAATATTTTTTTTTACATCATTCCATCCTTCTTCCTTACTTTTAAATGTATTAAATTTGACATCTATTCCGAGTAAGCGGCACCCTAGGCTATTTTTATTAAATCCATCCGATTTTCCTCCCAATGGAAAATTAGGATTAATACCCCAAAATACAAATCCTAATGTGGCATCCAATCCAAACATCATGGCTTCTGAATAGGGAAAACCAAGATAATTCACATGATCACGCAGTGTGGTCGATTCACAATGCAATCCTTCTGAATGGGGGAAATTATCAATAATAATCCAATCATTTGACATTTTATCACTAATATGAAATAAGGAATTTTACCTTATAAAAATCCGTAGTCAGCCCCACGGAAATGTTTTGAAAAAAGTATCCAATTAAAGTAAATTAAATGATTTTAAACTGAATAAGAAAAAATATATTTGTTTTAAAATTCAATAAAATATGGCTGTTTGTCCTAAATGTGAAAAAGATTTTTCTCAACCTATTCAACAATTAGTTGTAATCCCAGAACAAAAGCGAGTTGCAATGTGGATTTGCCCATTTTGTCAAGTTATTTTAGGATTCTCATCTTTCGATTGAATAACCTAAGATTTACTTATTTTTTTTTTTTAAAAAATTAAAATTCTAATAAATCTCCTACTGAATATAATGAAGATTCATTTCTAAGTGAGATTTGATTATTTGACAGTTTTTTAAATGCATTATTTATCCCAGTAAGAATACTGGTCATAAGAAAATTAAAGGTTATAGTATGGGCATACACAATGTTATGATCATTATCTTTGATTCCATCAGAAATGTTTGTGATGAAATATGGAATAAAATGTGGGTCAATCAGCGTTGTATTAACATCGATAAACTTACTTTCTTTATGATAAAAGGGATTTTCAATATTCATCTGGTTAAAAATAAGATTGCAAATAAATAGAGAAGATTCAATACTTCGCATAATGTAATTCATCGAATAATTTGGCCTATTTTTACAGATATGAAGTCCTATATCAAAAAATTTTTGAGTATCACATTTTGGAACAAAAATATTTCTATTTTCATCATTTTTAGGAATTTTAGAAAAAATAAGTTGTAAATATTTGCGAGATCGTATATGAAATTCACTAAATAATAAGTTATCAAAAGTTTTTTCTTGTAAAAAATGATATTTTGGGAAAAGGGATAAATTATATTGGTTTTGCTGAAGTTTATTTACCATTTTTTTTATAAATAATAATTTGATTTTTAATCTATCCAAAGCAAAGAATGCAGCAATTTTTGAAGGAAGATAAGGATTTACTAATTCCAAATTTTTAAAAAATGTTTGATTCAGACGAATTGCTTGATGTTTTGCTATTTTATCAAGCATTGGGAAGAAACGGTTTAAAATATCCGAATATAATTCTTTTTGCCGAATTCCAAAGAAATGTTTAAAGAATTCAAGTGAACGAGATTTAGATGGGATAAATTCAATCGATGAATATCGATGATTTGTTAAAAATAAAGAAATTAACAATTCCATCTCTACTATTGGGCGATGTGGGACAAATACTTTTATAATATCATAATATATCCCATTGGTTGCAGGAAAATCATTATTTAATTTGTGAATTTTATGCTTATTATTTATTATACTTGATTTTTGAATTTTTTTTCACCTGTAATTTCTTTTATAATTTATGAATTTTGTTTTTTACTTGTTTAGCGATTGGAATTTTTTAGAAAAAAGACTTAAAACTTTAAAATATTGCCAGAATAATATAGAGTTTGATCAATATGTAGATGAAGTTGACTATTTGATGCCATTACCATCGCATTATTAATCCCAGCTAATACTTGATTCATTAAAAAATTAAAGGAATTGTGAAGATCATAGAGAATTAAGAAATTTTTTGTTTCAAGTGCTTCTGACATTGATTGTATGGTTTTAGCGATGAAATTGGGATCTAATAAAGTTTCAGAAATATTTATCATGTGATTATCTTTATTATTTTCGAAGGGATCGGGTATATCTAAATAAGTGAAAATCATATTGCATACAAATAACGAGGCTTTTATACTACGCATTATGTAATTCATCCGATAAGATCTTTTGGAATGACTAATATATAAGCACATTTCTTCTAATTTTCTTGAATATACAATATCATTATAGAGAGACCTTTTTTTACCAATAGAAATTTGAATTGGAGCGATAATTTTCGAATATCGTTCTAATCGAGAATAAAATTCTTCAAAAACTATTGATTCTAAAGAAATTTTTTTGAGTGAATCAAATTTAGGAAAAATAGATAATACCCAACATTCTTTTTCTAATTTATTTATAATTTTTTTAAGTAGTATTAATTTTACTTTCAAACGCTCTAAAGCAAAATATGCAGGAATTCTATTTGAATTATACGCATAAATTCTTCCAGATGTATTAATCTCTTGGATTTTTTGCTGAAAAATGGACCCAATAGGAGTAATTGTATTTAGAAGTGAATGAAATCTATCACTAATATCAAAATATATACTTTCTTCAGTAATTCTTAATCGTTGATTAAATTCTTTTTGATTTGGCTGTTGCAATGAAATATTCTTAATCTCATAATAATTATAGTTTATTAAATAAAGCGAAATTAACAATTCCATCTCATAAATAGGCCTAAATGGCTCAAAAACTTTTATCCGATCAATATTAATTTGATTTGTATCTGACACAGAAGCATAATAATTTGCCAAAGGAGCATATTTTTTTAAACTCATCTTCAATTTACTCATATTTATCTTCCAAGAATGATACCTTCATAGAGTCCATAGATTAAAATAATAACCTATGGTACTACCAGATAAATTGGGCTACTTAAAGGTAATATTTTGGGATATAATTTGGAAAGATCATAATAATGACCAAATTTGGGATTATTTTAAGAAAATATTTAATCTCCAAAGCCATAATGTTCAAAACTTAAAGATCTTTATAAAGAAATCAGAATCATTTTTAGAAATCTATATACAATTTATCTTGTGATTTTGTATCAAAAAATACAGAGAAATAAAATGAAATAAAAAAGAAAATTTTTCCAAAATTTTGCTATTATTGCATTTAAATAATAGCGATTTTCATATTCAGCTAGCAGCTAAAGAATCAAATTTTGTATCGATAATAAGATTCACTCGATGAGAAATTTCATTTTGTTTATGTGTGGGATTTCTAAAAAATTCTTTTGAATCAATAAAAATAGTCGTTGATAATTCTTGAATTAGTGATGTTTCACATTGACCTTCAGTAAAAAAAACAAAATTTATTGACCTTTTTTCTTTAAAAAAATCTTTTTGAATAATAGTTATGAATGAAAGGTCGGAGCCTTCTCCAAATGTAATCGTTGCGATATTTTCCTTAAAAATACGTTCACCTATCATTTGAATTGCGGAAACCATCCCACTTAAAATGGAGTTGTCAATTTCATGGAACTCTTGGAAA
>CAYPTZ010000094.1:0-3318 GCA_964413395.1 uncultured archaeon
TTATAGACACATCTATGAACAATCGGCTCTTCTGGATTGAATGAAGTCCAAGTATCTAATCCAGTTGCATCATAAAGCAATATTGAACCATTCCTAGCCAAATGATCCCCTACTTCAATATCTTCAGGATCCATTCCTTTAATTACTAATAAATCACCTCTCGAGATTGTTGGTTCCATTGAGCCTGAGGTAACCACAACAAGAGGATATTTTGTCCCTAAAAAGAGTTTTAACATTGGGATAAATGAAAAGGTAACTATGATAATTATACCAATTATCACAGTTTCTTTGATAAAACTTTTCTTTTTTTTTGGATCATTCCATATTTCTTTCAATTTTTCTTTCATTTCAATTAAATTCCTTTTTGATATGTATTAAATTAAATAATTTAAATTTATAAATGATTTTAAGGCATTTAGTTAGAATTTTAATTACCTTTCTATTGCTTTTATTGTTTTAAAAAATAAGCACTAAGTCAAATTCGTAAATCTTATCCTTGGATTCCATAAATAGCTCGATATTCTTCAATTTTTTTTCTCATTTCGTCATCAATAATGTTTTTTCCATCAATTTCTCTATTATATAGATATTCAATTATTTCATCAAGATTAACAATTGAACATGTTTTCATATTATATTCTTCAGCTAACTCAATTAAGGCCCCCTTTTCTGATACTCCCTTTTCCATTCTATCTACAGAGACAATTAATCCCAAAAGATTAATATTGGCTATTTTTTTCAACATAGGGACAGATTCTCTAATAGATGTTCCAGCAGTTGTCACATCCTCAATTATTAAGACATTATTCCCATCTTCAACATTTTTACCAATTAAATTACCTCCTTCCCCATGATCTTTAATTTCTTTCCGATTAAAGCAAAAAAAGACATTGTCATCATACAATTCATATAATTTGATTGATGAAGTTATTGCCAGAGGTATTCCCTTATAAGCAGGCCCAAAAAGAACATCTATTTTTTCCTTGAAATTATGTTTAATACAGTGAGCATAAAACTCTCCTAATTTTTTCATTTGGTCTCCAGTTTTATAGTTTCCAGTATTGATAAAAAAGGGAGTTTTTCTGCCACTTTTTGTAGTAAAATCTCCAAACATCAGCACTCCTGATTTCACCATAAATTCAATAAATTTTTTTTTATATTCTTCCATAATTTGTCATCTTTTAAAATTAATCATAAAAAATAAATTTCTTTTATCAAACCATAATTCATGTTTTAGTTTAAAAATTAAATTTTTTTCTTTTTTTTTTAATAATTTCAGGGAAAATTCACGATTTTTCATATATTTAAGTTAAAAGATCTTGTATTAGTAAATGAATGATTATTATCCTTTCAACAATTTAAGTGTACACAAGAGTGAATATGAGAGATATTTTGGAAAAAATTCCCTCGCTATATTAATTACGGATAGAAAGAATAATAATTTATATGTCAATTATGCATTTACTATACTTTTTGGTTATCATATCGAAGATATTCCTACGATTTCAGATTGGTTTAAAAATGCATATCCAAAAAAAGAATATCAACAAAAAATATCTCATAAATATTTAAGAAATTCTAATTCAAATAAGGCTGAAAAACAATATGATTTACCTGAAATTACAAATATTACTGCAAAAAATGGTGATATTAAAGCAATTAGATCATATAAATCGCTTTTTGGAAATGATTATTTAACAATTTTTTTAGATATTTCCACAGAAAAACGTCATGAAGAATTAGCAATTAAAGCTCAAAAAATTGAATCAGTTGGCGTATTGGCTGGAGGTATTGCCCATGATTTTAACAATATTCTTACAACTATTTTAGGAAATTTATCTTATATAAAAATTGGTATAGATGAACAATCAGAATTAAGTGATTCTATTGAGGAAATGGAAAAAGCACTTTTACGGGCTAAAAAAATAACTCAACAATTACTTACTTTTTCAAAAGGTGGACATCCTGTTCGTGATACATATGATATTAAGGAAATTATTAAGGAAACAGCAAATTTCTCTCTTCATGGTACTCGATTAAAAAGTATCTATACCTTTGATTCGGATATTTATGCAGTTAAAGTAGATCATGGTCAAATTAGCCAAGTTATTAGTAACCTTATTATCAATGCCAATCAAGCAATGCCTTTAGGTGGTACAATAGAAATTAAAGCAAGTAATTTCTCTATTTATCCTGAAAACCATCATGAATCATTAAAAGCAGGAGATTATGTTAAAATTGAAGTAATTGATCAAGGAACTGGAATCAAAGTTGAAGATAAAAAAAATATCTTTGTTCCATATTTCTCTACTAAAAAGAAAGGAAATGGATTAGGTTTAGCCAGTACATATTCTATTATATCCCAACATGGAGGATATATAGATTTTAAATCGATTGAAGGGGAAGGAACTAATTTTTTCTTCTTTCTACCTGCAATTTCTGGAATAAAGGTCAAAGAAATTGAAATTGAAGAAAAAATTCCTAATGATTTAGGATTAAAAATAATCCTAATGGATGATCAAACAGATATATTACATATGACTAAAAATTTACTTAAGCGTTTAGGATGTATTGTCCTTATGGCTACAGATGGCAAACGAACTATAGAAATTTATCTTGAAGAAATGGCTAAAGGAAATAATATTGATTGTATAATTCTTGATCTGACAATTCCAGGGGGATGGGGAGGAAAAGAGACCTTAGACTACTTATTAAAAATAGATCCTAAAATTATTTCCATTGTGTCATCTGGTTACTCAACAGATCCAATTATGGCGAATTATCAAAACTATGGGTTTACTTATTCGATGCCAAAACCATATACTCTCAGAGAACTTAAAAAAACACTCTATATGGTCAAGAAGCAAAAAAAGGATTAAAATTATTCAATATTAATTTTTTTAGAGGTTTTTCCTTGAATAATTTTCTCTAAACGAACTTCTAATATTCCATTATTATAACGAGCTTTTGCAATATCAGGATTAATTTCATTAGGGAGTGAAACAATCTTATGGTATTTTCGAGGATGTCCTTCAGTGATTTTTGATTCTGCAATTATTTCAAGTTCATGTGGTGAGGCACGTAATTCAATTTCATTTTTATTCACCCCAGGAACTTCTACAACGACTACCGTTTGTCCTTCCTCTTCATAAATATCAACCATCGGATCTCGTGCACTTTTCACATCGATATTTCCTTCTTCTTCATTCCGAACATTTCCAAATGGACTTGCAATAGGTTTTCCATCAGGAGTAAAGCCAACATTCATCCCAAATACAAAAGGTCCTCCAAAATTAATCTTTCCATTTTGCATCATTT
>CAYPTZ010000094.1:3328-9194 GCA_964413395.1 uncultured archaeon
TCTTCTGGGGACATATTTTTTAGATCTTTAGGATTAATCTTCATACGACGAAGAATATCAGCATACATCTTTTTCATGGAATCAGAATTGAAATTGCTTGCATTAAAATTAAATCCTGGAAATTTGGAGAAAGCTTTTTTAAGTTGCTTATTCATCATTTCGTAGAAATCCTCGCCTAATCCAAAAGGATCTTCGTCATCTATGTCATCTTTATCGTTAAATTTCTTTTTTTTTTTTTTTTCAGGCGGCATGATTAATTATGATAATAAAATAAATATGGGTAATAAAATTGTTTGATTTAATATGTTGATATCATTTTTATTATTCTATTTTGCATTAAATTAACTGATGTTAAAATAAAAATAAGGAATCAGTCAATATATAAAAAGTCAAACACCACCCGATTTTTATTGTAAACGGATTCTATATGAAGGGACTTATGAAGATTGATATCGTCTCCATCAAGCTCTCCCTTATGAGGATCAGATTGTCCAGAAATTACAAGAGAAGGTCATGATTTCACACAAATTATTGTAGAATAACCCCTTTTTTCGTAATTCTTGAGATATTAGGCAATATGCGATGTATCACTTTATTTTATATTGATATCATAAAAAACTTCTTTCATTTTTATTTTTTCCTCTGATAAGTCTCATTTAAACCTGATTCCATTTTTTTTATTTTTTATGCTCACCATACTGCTCCAAAATATAACCTCAGGAAATTAAATTTGACATAATAAAAAGAAATAACCTTATTTAAAATAAAATCAAATATTTACTAATAAATAAAGGAAAAGAATCACATATGGCATTCTCAGAAATGAACGATGACGAAAAAGAATTGTATCTTGACGTCTTGCGTGATGGAACAACCCCATTTGACAGATTTGTAGCCAGAGGAAAAATGGAGGATACGGTCGATATACCCGGACCACGTATAAACATTGACAGATATTTATTTAGATCGATTAAGCAAACCCAATCGGATAGTTCGGGTAGAATGCTTCCGATATTAGGTTCAGCAGGAACGGGGAAAACACATGCCTATTGGGCATATAAAACAATTGAGCGAAAATTGTTAGAGGATAAGGACGAAGAGGATTCAATTGCAGGGAAATTTCCAGAAAATTGGACAATAGTCTATGTACCAAGTCCACCGGCAGCAGTACGAATCTTACTCCATGTCTATACATGTTTGTTGGATGAATTAACTGCCGATATATTAAAAATAGTCTCAGATGAATTAGTTTCACGATGGGGTGGAGCGAAAAAGAAGAAATTAGGAATTTTCGGAGGTCAAAATTTAGAAGAAACCATTCAAAATGGAATCCGAGAATATCCAGGTATTTTTGCAGATTGTGTAAAATGCTTATGTATTTATTCCCTTGATAAAGACCGTGAAGGCTTAGCAGAAAGATGGTTGTTAGGGGAAGACTTAGATGAAGAAGATCTGGAAACTTTAGGCATCAACACAGTCATTGAAAGCGATGATGTGTGTCTTGCAATGATCAAATTGATCTGTGAAAATGCAGGAAAAACCATAGTATTATATTTTGATGAACTGGAATCCCCTTATCGAATGCACGGTCCTGAGGCAGAACAAAAATTTTTAGAAACATTAAAACAAGTGTATAATAATGTAAAAAATGTTGTTGTTGTGTTAGCCGTATTGAAAGAAATATGGCCTCGAGTTTTAGAAACGGCAGATCAAGCAATGAAATCGAGAATGGAACAAGAGCGAGAATTACAGATGTTTAAATTTGATGATTTAAAACTCTATTTTGCTAAAGCAATGGAATATTTCTGGGGAAAAAATAATCTCAATCCTCCAATATACCCTTTGTTCCCTCTAAATGAAGATGTCTTGCAAGTGATTTATAATAAAACAGATGGAAACCAACGTTCAATCATTAAATTAATTCGACTTTTTGTTGATAAAATTGTATATGATGAAATGTCTTTAGAAGAAGTCATTAGCACGGGGAAAAAGGATGCAGTTCCAGTAGGCACTACAACTAAAAAAGGTAAAGCAGGAAAAGCAAGTAAAGCAGAAGCAAGTGCAGGAAAATCAAAAACTCCTGATAAATCCCTTATTGAAAAGATCGAAGAAATGATGTCTGATGAAGATTATACTATAGAAGCAAACCCTGCTTCAGTTGCAGGGGCAGCATTAAAATCGATCAAAGTATTGGCAGAAAAATTCAATAAAAAGATCACCATTAATATGGACTTTAAATTTAAAATTGGAAAACGAGCATATAGTCTTGCAGGTGTTATTGAATCAGAAGGTAAAAAATTTGGTTTAGAAGTCCCTTCAGTTAAAACTTTTAATAAAAGTGGAGGAGTTGCCGCTTTTTATGCCGCAAAACGACTCACCTCTGCAATAGATGAAAAAGCAATAGATTGTGCAATTTTAATTGTTCCTGAAGGTACTGGAGGGGCAAAATATGTCTCCTTGATCAATCAACATGAAAATACCATATTTAAATTTGAACTTAATGAAGATACCGCTAAATTTTTGATTCAACAAGCAATAAAGGAACCTTCTAAAGAAGGATTAGAAATGGCAGAAAAGGTTATTGGAAAAGTCGATTATACGCCTGCAATGCCTCCAACCAAATCCCAAGATGAAGGAATTAGCACTCTTGCAGCTGAAGGACAAAATTCAAACCCTGAAGAATAATTATCTTCCGGTTTTTTAATTTTTTTTCAATAAATATTACTTTCTAATTATTATATAACATTAGTTTACTAAATATATCTTGAGTGTTCATATTGAAGATAAATCTAAATGGAAATTGGATATTTAAAATTGAGGATGACCAATTAAATAATTCAACAGAATGGACCTCCCCAAATTGGATTGAAGATTTCATTAATGACCAAGAAAAAAAAAAACAAAGTATAATAAATATCCCTTCAAATACTAACAATTCAGAAAATGATTTTTCTTTTAAAGGAATTATTTGGTATTTTTGTATATTGCCAGATATGCCACACCTTCCACTTTCTCATGACTATTCGATTTATTTTGATGGTTCTAATTACCACACAAGTGTTTGGTTAAATGGACATTCGTTAGGATCTCATGAAGGAGGATATATCCCATTTTTTCTGAATTTTTCACCCAAGGATCTTTCTTTTACAAAAAATAATTTTTTAGCGATTAAGGTTGATACAGCTTTAGCAAAAGATTCAATTCCATCAAAATCTATAAATTGGATTAACAAAAGTGGAATCCATCGAAATATTTATATTTCTATTCAAGAAAAAGTTCGGATATTTGATACTTTTGTATCAACTTCAATTCCTCAGGATAATTCAAATTCAGCAGAAATATTGGTGAATTTTTCACTTAAAAATTCTCAAGATTATTTAGATAGATGTTATGCAGAAGAAAAATTTCCTCAAATAGAATATGAAATCTATTATTTAGGAAGGTTTTTTGATGGCTTACAACAATTCAATAAAGTTTTGATTCAAACTGGAATACAAGATATAAATCCCGAATCACTAGGTAAACTAAAAAAGATACCACATAATAAGAATTTCTTAAACACTTATTTCTCAAACTCTTTTTCGTCATCTGATTCTATTGAATCACCCGTGGATTTAGAAACATTTTTTACTAAAAATAAAAAAGATGATAAAGAACAACAACACCAAATTCACAATGATCGAGAAAATAACGATACCTTAGGAACTTATAAATCTTTTTTTAAAACAAATATTAATAATCCTATTTTATGGAACCCAGATTCTCCAGAATTATATGAACTTGTTTTAGTTTTACAAGGTTCAGAAGAAAATAACAAAACTCGATTTGGTATACGCCAAATTCGTAAAAAAAGGAATCAAATTTTCTTAAATAATAAATCTATTCAACTGAAAGGTATTTTAATCCATGAAGAAGAAGAAAACTTGGGACAAAATATTTCAAAAAAACAACTTCGAAAAAAAATTATTAAAATTAAAGCGATTGGATTTAATGCATTACGGGCCCACCTTTATCCACATGATGAATCCCTTCTTAATATTGCAGATGAAGAAGGAATGATGGTGATGGAAGAATTACCAATTTCCTATGGGATAAACTACAAATCAATAAAAACTTTTCAATTAGCCTATCACATGTTGAAAAATCTAATATTTCGTGATATTAATCATCCTTCTGTTGTTATTTGGTCTGTAGCGAATAATTTACCCATAGAAGATAATTCATGCAAAAATTTTATAAAAATAATGATAGAACAAACAAAATCTCTTGATTCAACAAGATTAGTTACATATACAAATAACAGCTTAATTAACGATAGAAATAGAAAATTTACAGATATAAGTTGTTTAAATCTTAATCTTAGGAAAAAAATTGATCGATTCTATCAAATGAATTTATTCTTAGATGTGATATTTTATTCAAATCCGGAAAATCCTTGGATTATATCTAATTTTGGAGTTAAAACGATTAAAAATGCCAAGAATCATAAAAAACAACAAAAATCCGAAGAATTACAATCAAGAATTCTAATTAATCAAATTGAGGTTTTTAATTCAAAATATTATTTTGCTGGATGGTTTCTAAATTGCTATAAAGATTATTCTATCCAAAATAGTAAAAAAAAAAAAAAAACACCTCTATTCTATCTAAAATGAATTTTCTATGAAGAAGGAAATCCAAAATTAATTATGAAATTTTTAAAAAATAATATCGATAAACGAGCAAAAAATAAAGCAATACATCGATTTTTAGCACCATTTATTAGTCATTATTTTAGTTGGATAGAAAGCTTTTATCGTGTTTTTATCCATAAGAAATGCTAAAGTATAAAATTCTCAAGATATATTTAAACTCATAATAAAGATATTTAACGAAACTTTTAAGGCAGATAAAACCCTAATTTATGTAGATAGGGAAAAAATGTCAATAAATGAACTATTTAGTACGCTTATTTCAAATGTAATAGAATATCTTCCAGAAATTCAAATTGTTGCCATTGTTGATAGAGATGGACTTGTTATCACTAGTCAATCCAAAAATGCAAACGACGATGACATTTTAGGAACAGTCACGGCTGTATTTGATACATTAATTGGGCGAATAAAGAACGAATATGGGACGGCTCAAAAATTTAATAATGTCATTTCAGTGGACAACAATAAATTTTTATTTTCAAGTGCAGGATCAAAGGCCATCTTTACTATATTAGTTGATGAAAGTGTTGATGATAAAGAATTAAAAGTAATTGGAGAACATATTTCACAAAAAGTGGATTTAATTTTGCAAGAGAAGGAAGTAGATTTAAATATTCCTCCAATTATTAAAGTACTTTCTAATATGAGAAATGGTGCTTTACCTTCAGGAGAATTTACCGCAAAAATAATTATTTTAGGAGATCATTCTGTTGGGAAAACTAGTTTAATCAGAAGATTTGTTGACAATAAATTTCATGATAGTTATATAAGTACTATTGGTGTAGATATATCAAGAAAAGAATCCAAATTAAGCACAGAATGTTTAGTAAATCTATCATTATGGGATATTGCAGGACAATATCGTAATGTTAAATCGGCTCCACACACTAAAAGATTCTATTTTGGAGCAGATTTATGTATTATTGTGTTTGATCTATCTCGGAAAGAAACTTTCGATCATATAGATGAATGGATAAGTTTAACTGAAGAATTTACAAAAAAAAGAATTCCTCTTATATTAGTTGGAAATAAATCAGATTTGCCAAATAGCCAAGTTACTGAAAATGAAATCCAACAAAAAGCTAAAGAATTAAATACAACCTATATAATCACTTCAGCTAAAACAGGAAATAATGTTCTTTTTGCTTTTGAATATGCTGGATATAAATATT
>CAYPTZ010000095.1:0-9145 GCA_964413395.1 uncultured archaeon
ATCCCTCTATATTTTCCAAAATAAAATTTTCATCAAATTTAATCCCACTAAATTTATTAGAGATTGATCCAATATTCTTCCACCAAACCTTTGCAGATGATAATTTTTCTGTAAAATTATCACAATCTGATTGTTTTACTGACATTAACATTCCACCGGATATCTCAGGTGAATAACCTTCTTTCAATTTATAGCCGAATATATCTGCTAATTGGATTGAATTAGTTATGGTTGGAAATTTTTTAATCGTAGCACCGAGATTTGAATCTGCCATCATTTCTATCAAATGACCACAAATTCCAAATCCTGTTATATCGGTCATAGCATGAACTATTGAAGTGAAATCATTTTCATGTATTACTTCAGTAACATTTTGATTTGAAGTTGTCATTAGATCAGTTGCAAAATCAATGGATTTTTGAATGCTTGAGATGTCAAAATCATCAAACCAAGATTTATCTTTATGTAAAACTCTATAACCTGCCATTATTGGTTGTACGCCTATTGGTTTTGTGATTATCAATTGGTCTCCGAGTTTGATTCCAGTTTTTCTGATAATATGTTCCTTATTTAGAATTGCAGATGTCGATCCACCAAATTGAGGCCAAGGATTAAAAATAGTATGACCTCCATGAATATTTGATCCTAGATCATTAAGAAAATCTTTAGTTCCCCTTAATGCTTCAATAGCATATTCATCAGGAAAATCTGACGGTAATCCCATAAAATTGCTATAATTTAAGATCTCATTTGCATTTAGTGCAAAAAGATCATTAGTTACATTACAAGCTGCAATTTTTCCCATTATGTAGGGATCATCATGAATCACCGTAAAAATGTCAATATTGGTGATCAAATAGTTATTCTTATCTATTTCTACAATGGAACAATCTTCTGCTTTTGCAGATTTTAAATTATTTGATGATAATATCTTGTTTAATTGGGTAGAGGGTAGTTTGCATGATCATCCATGTAATGAACATTTTTCTGTCATTCGATATTCTTCTTGATCATTTTTTTTACCATTCACCATCTTTCACCTCCAATATAAAGTAAAAAGATAGTATATGCAATCCTATAAAATAATTTCCATTTCTTTTTGAAAGGTAACAATTTTATTGAATGGATTTTTATAAGATACGTTTAATAGCCATTTTTTCAACTCATATTTTTTATCCCGAAGTTTTTCTAATTTAAAATTCCACTGAGTAACTCTGATTGCTTCTGGTTCAAATTCTTTTATGTAAAGCTCAGTTGGATCACTGCCATCTTGTTGAATTATCATGAATTGAGGATAAAGAAAATTAATTTTTATATTACTAATAAAGAATTTTGTAGGATTATAGATTCTAAGATTAAAATTAATCTTTGTTCCAATTATATCAACTTTTCTTGAGAAGAATAATAGATTTTCTCCATGAGGTTTTTCAGGTTGTATTAAATCATTTCCTCTAATTACTGCATTTATTGTTTTATCTTCAATTAAAACTAACAATTTTTCTTTCATTTTTTCTAATTCAATTGATAATTTATTACTTAATTTTTCTAATGGAATTGGATTCATATATTTGAGATATTCTTTTATTTCTTCAATAAATATTTCATTATCAACATCATTTTCAAAAATATGGATTTTTTCTAATAAAGAACCTTTTATATCATTCCAATTGTTTATATATTCTCGAATATCTGTAGTTTTGTCTGCTGGAATGTTGATCTGATCAATTTCATTATATATTTGGTTGATTTCTTTGTTATAATTCTCAATTGATGAATAGAGTTTATTTAAAGTAATATCAACTAAATAACGAGCATTTTTAAATTTTTTTTTTCGAATTTCTTGGTAAATTGGTTCAATTAAAACATTAAATCCTTCTACTACATCTCTTTGATTTTGTACTGCCTGTAATATTACATTGTGTAAATTTGAATTTAAAAAATCATAGGTAATCTTTTTCTTTAATTTAATTTGGTGTTCGTCATCTGATTTAATATTATGATGAATTTTTGTGAATTTATGAACGATATCACCTAAAAATTGTTGAACTTCAATTTTTACTTCAACCCAATAAATTGTAATTTCTTTTAAAAATTCTTTGAATTCAAGATTATTGATCCAAGTTTGTCCAATTTCAAATTCCATCTTGAATACATTTTCACGGATCTTTGAAATTTTATCAAGAAATTCTTCAATTTTATTTGGTTCTTCTGGATTGGTTAAATCTTCAATATTTTTTTGTAAGTCTTTCAGAGTGATATATACTTCTTTGATATTATCAATTTTAATCTTAACCAATTTTATAATTTCAGTTAATTCTTCAATATATTCAGACCTACCATCACATATCTGATTAAACATAACTGACTTAATATCCGAAATATTTTCTAATATTTCATCTTTAATATCTTTAAAATCTTGAATTACTTCAACTGAGAATCGTTTAAATTCTGATTCATGTAAAATATGTTCAAAATTATCCATTTTTTCAGAAATTTTATTGCTTTCTTCTTCTAAAAATAATTCTGCATCAGAAAATTTCTTCTTATATATCATTTGTTCACATTTACTTCTTAAGTTGCTTGCAAGACGATGAAATCTATCTAAACCAATATAGAATTCATTTTTTCTTTTATCCACTTCTTTTATTTCTTCATCAATATTGCTATATATATTTTTAATTTTAATTAATGAGTTTTCAATTTCATCTAAAACATCTAAATCTTTTTCTAAATTCTGCCAATTTTTTAAATTTATTGCTGTCCAAACAGCAATAGATTGAATATGTAAAACATAAGACAGATCTCCAAATAACATAATTAATTCTTTTCTTTGACGCCAATCATTAGGATTCAAACTTTGAAATAAAAGATATAATTCTTCTTCAAAAAGATCTGGTTTTTCGAGATAAATTTTCTGTAAACAATTTGCATAAATATTTCTTACTTCTTCTTTTGGATTATGCAATTGTCGTATTAAAACAGGAAGATTATCTTTCATATTTTCTAATATAATGAAAATCAAAGATTCTGAAATTCCATCTATTGCATCTTGAGGTAAATTTCTAACATTGTGTTTTTCTAAGTAATCTAAAAAAAAAGTTTCAATCTCCGTACTTTTCTTTTTTCCTATTTTTACAAAAGAATCAATAGTTTTAGTCTGAATCATCATAATGTCATCTGAAAACAAATTTATCATGATTTTAAATATTGGAAAAAAATCTCGATAATATAAAAATCCTATTTCTCCAATTATCCAAATTCCTTTCTCTCGAATTTCCCAATCTTTACTATTGAGTAACAATAATATTGATTTTACAATTTTATTAGGTTCCATGTGAAAACATAGTGATTTTAAAACTTCTGCAGCTAGTCCTCTAATTTCTTCATCAGGATCTTGAAATAAATTAAATAAATTATCACTAAGCGCATTTACCATTTCATCAGATGGATTCGAATTTGGAACTAAAAATTCTAGTACTCCTTCCAAAGCTTTTGCTCTGACTTTCCAAGATTTGTCATCAAACATTCTGCAATAAGTAAGATATAATTCTGGATAAGTATCAAATGATAATTTTAATATCGTAGAAATTAAACCCACTGCGGTTTCTCTTACTTTTTTATCTGGATCAAATAATTTTGATTCGCATTTTTCAACAAAAAAATCAAATTTACCTGAAGGTAAAATTGGGTACATTTTTTTCAAAATATTTAGTGCATCTTGTCTGATCCAGTAATCATTACAATCAATTAGTTCAGAAACTAAGTTCAAAGTATTATTTATTGTTAGTTCTGTTTTATCACATATCGCATCAAGAATTTCCAAACTTTGTGCAATTAGATCCTTATCATCTATTAGTAAAGCTTCAGAAAGATATTTGGTAATTTTATTTATTGCTTTATTGTACTGCTTTTTTGAAATTAATAATTTGAGCTCTTTGATTATAGGTGAAATCGTATTAATTGCGTTTGGAGTCATTATTTACACTATTTTAATTGAATTTTATTTTTTTGAATGTTTAAAATCTTACTTTTTTTCTTAACTAAGTACATGAATTCAAAGCCTAAATTTTTAACTGACAGAGATATGAAATTATTTTGTTACAAAAAAATACAATTGAGATCGTTTTTGCAAAAAGTAAAATGTTATGTAATTTTTTTTTATATGATGGCAAAGAAGAAAAAGAAAAATAATTCGGCTGAAGAAGAATTATCTGAAAATGATTTAGGATTACCCAAAAAGAAAATTAGTAAAAAAAAAACTACTACTAAGAAAAAATCTACAGCTAAAAAAACTGTTACCAAGAAAAAAAGCGTAACTACTACTTCTACAAGCAAAAAAACTACTAGTAAAAAAGTTAATAACAAAAAAACTACTACCAAGAAGAAATCTACAAAAAAAAAAACAACTACAAAGAAAACTTCTAGCTTTATTCAATCATCATGCAATGTTGGGTTAGTGGGACATGTTGACCATGGAAAAACTACTCTTGTAAAAGCATTATCAGGAACTTGGACAGAAAGGTATGCTGATGAAATCAATAGGGGAATTACCATTAAATTAGGTTATGCTGAAGCTGCTATTATGCTATGTCCCAAATGTAACAAAATATTGGCTGAAGCTGTTGCTAATAATATGAGAAAAAGCAAAAAAGATCCAAAGGGACACTGTCCTGATTGTGGAGAAAAATTAGATTTTAAACGAAGAATCAGTTTTGTAGATGCGCCTGGTCATGAAATTCTTATGGCTACAATGCTTTCTGGGGCCTCGTTAATGGACGGTGCTGTTCTTTTAATCGCAGCAAATGAAACTTGTCCACAACCTCAAACTAGAGAACATCTTGCTGCTTTAGAAATTGCAAAAATTAAAAATATTATAATTGTTCAAAATAAAGTTGATTCCATTACAAGGGAAGAAGCATTAGCAAATTATAATGAAATAAAGACTTTTATCAAAGGAACTATTGCTGAAAATGCTCCTATTATTCCATGTTCTGCAATTTTCAATGCAAATATCGATAAAATTACTGAATTGATTGAGGATAAAATAAAATCACCTAATTTTGAAGATTTGGATGATGAAGATTTCCTTTTCTTTATTGCACGAAGCTTTGATGTAAACCGCCCAGGTGCTGATATTCAAGAGTTAAAAGGCGGGGTAATTGGAGGATGTATTGTTTCTGGACAAATTAATGTTGGGGATCCTATAGAAATTCGTCCTGGACTAAAAAATCCTGAAACTGGGAAATATAAACCTGTAGAGACAATAATTAATAGTATTTATGAAGGAAACCATTCTTTAGAATTTGCAAGGGCAGGTGGACTTATCGCATTTGGGACTGAGCTAGATCCTTCAAATACCCGAACAGATCAACTAATTGGAAATGTTGTTGGGACTCCTGGTACGTTACCTGATGTTAAAACAGTAGTTGATATCGAAGTTCATTTATTAGATAAAGTATTGGGTGCAGAAGAAGAAATTAATGTGATGCCAATTAGAAAAAATGAATTATTAATGATCGTAACCGGAACTAGTCTTTCTGCTGGGGCTGTTAGTAAATTAGGTAAGCATAATACTGTTACATTATCACTTAAGCGTCCAATATGTGCATTGACTGGCTCAATTGTTGCAATAAGTCGCAGAATTAATAATCGATTCAGATTAATTGGATATGGATATTTAGGGGAATAAAATTCTAAAAATTCCTAATGTTTTTTTTTTCCATTTAATTATATTCCTTAATGAAAAATTTTGACCAAATTGTTGAAAAAATAAAAAAAATTATCGATAAAAAAGGTAACATCTATTTTGAAAATGTTGATCTATCTTTTGATCAACTAAAAGCGCACTTGATTCAAAATTTTTCAACAAATTCCTTTAGAGAAACACCAAATGAAATTGATCGGAAAAAATTCATTTTAGATTCTTATGATCTTCCTAAAATAAAATCTTCAAATTTTCATTCTATTGAAGAAATCACATTTAAAAGATCAAATGGAAATAGTGTTAAAATTGGGGGGGATATATCTCTTCCATTTTCTGATTACATTCATTCAAATAACAAAATAATTACTAATCCAAATCCTACTGCAGTCACTTTTGATGTCTTTGATATGAAAATAAGTTTACCAAAAATTATTAAAAATGCATATAAAGAAGTTTTGACCGATCCCGCTGGTTGGGCTGAATTGGCTGAGAAATATGGTGCTGAATTGATTACTCTTCATTTTGTTTCAACTGATCCAGGCGTACTAGATACTCCCATTTCAAAAGCTCGAGAAATATTTGAAGAAGTATTAGAACGTGTAAAATGTCCTGTAATTATTGGTGGTTCTGGTAATAAAAGGAAGGATACCAAATTATTTGAAGAATTGGCAGCAATTTCTCAAGGTGAGAGATTAATGTTATCTAGCGCTGATAAAATTACTTGGGATAAAATTATTCCAATTGCAAAAAAATTTGGTCATAATGTATTGCTATGGGCTCAGCTTGATGTAAATGATCAAACAAAATTGGTCGAAGATGCTTTAGCAATGGGGATGCCAAGAAACCAAATCGTTTTAGATCCTACATGCGCAACTCTTGGATATGGGCTTGAATATTCATTTTCGATATATCAACAAATCAGATTAGCTGGTTTAAGTGGTGTTAAAACTCTTAATTTCCCTTTATCAGGAGGTACAACAAATGCTTGGGGGGGAAGAGAAGCATGGATGAAGAAATTAAATCATATGCCTAATTTTGGTGGTGATAGAGCGTTAAGAGGTCCTCTTTGGGAAATTACCACTGCTTTAACAATGAGTATGGTTGGATTAAATTTAGCAATGATGTTACATCCATTATCCGCTCATATTTTTAAAGAAATAATAAAAGATTTCACATTAAATAATGAAAATCCTTTGAAAAGTACAGAATATTTAAACTGGGTCTCGCAAGATTACTAGCAATCATTGATTTAGATATCCTAAGATATTTAGAACTATTTATCTTATAAATGTTATAAAAGAAAGGAAAATAATACCTATTCATTCTCATAAGGAATTGCGAACATTTCAAACATTTTTTTAACTTTAATTTGAATTTTATCTCGAATATCTTGAAAGAATGAAAAATCTGATCCAGAAGGATTATCTAAATCCCAATTAATCACATCATTCCATACAATAGGGTAAAAATTAGGATTTTTGGGCACATCAACACCCATAGAGACAATATGATCTACTTCTTTTACCATCTTGGCATTGAATTTTTTTGGCTGTTGATTTGAAATATCAATCCCAATTTCCGCCATAGCTTGAATGGTAAATGGATGTATCTTCTCAGATATCTGGTCACCTGCAGAAATAACTTTTACTGAACCCCTACTGAGTTTTTTTATCAAAGCTTCTGCCATTTGACTTCTAGTAGAATTTAGTATCCCTAACAATAAAATTGCAACCATATAATTGATATAGGTAAACGATCCTTTAAAAATTATAATTTTTACATCAAGTAAGATCAAAAAATATTTTTGCATTTTTTAAAACTTGATCTGCAATTTTTTCTTGTTCTAGGTTTAACTCATAAGCAATTGCTGCTAATGCATATTTCACATTATTTGGAATATTAAATTCCCCGATAGAATAAGGATGTTGCCATGCTGCATCTGTTTCTGTTAAAATTTTAGTTAGGTCTATTCCTTTAATATTTCTTCTCCATTTCTTAAAGCCATATGCGGAGCTAGGTATAGAAAGATAATATCCTTTATCGGATAAAATTTGGCCCCATTCACTTGGGCCTGAAAAACAATGCCACATTACGTTATTGGGATTAATATTTTCATTATCCATAACTTCTAATATAATTTTATTAACAATATCTTTTTCATTAAATTCTGGTTTTAGGGAATTTGGATCGAAATCATTTGAACTAGGATTTCTTACATGAAAACTATAGGGTTTTTTGAGATTTTTGGTCTTTTGGATTATTTTTTTAAATATCTCAATTTGCTTAACTCTTTTTTTATAGGTTTTTGCATGATGAAAATCCAATCCAATTTCTCCAATAACATTGTAGGAATCAAGGTTATTAGAAAGAAAATTTATAAATTCTGGGAAAATTTTTTCAAATTTCTCAGGATTTGAGTATGTAACTGTCTGAGGGCCAATTCCTAAGCTCAATTTTATTTTTTTATGATTTTCAATGAATTTTTTTAAATATTTATATTCTTCCCATTCTACCGAAGAGATTAAATATTGTCCATTATCGTTAAAAAAATTAATATATTGCTCTTCATATGATTCAGACATTTGTTTTGG
Organism: uncultured archaeon; assembly: GCA_964413395.1. Lineage (GTDB taxonomy): Archaea > Asgardarchaeota > Lokiarchaeia > Sigyniarchaeales > Promethearchaeaceae > Lokiarchaeum. Next base: position 8,296 of record CAYPTZ010000095.1, read on the forward strand.
AGGTGTATGTAAAGGAAAATGACAATGACAATCTATTAATGGGAGATTTTGTTTGGGTTGAATTGGAATTATCTGATTTTTTTTTTTCATCCTATATGTGATAAAAAATTCATTAAAAAAAAACCTTTTTTGCACAAAAATCAATATAATGATAATAACAATGACTAATCTTCAATCTCTAAAAAAAAAAAAAAAAATGGCAATAATTTTATTTTTATCATTAGGATTCAATCTAATAAACAATTTCGCATTAGTTACTGGGGAATCAGCAAATAACGATTATGATCCTGACCAATTTTTCCTTCAACAAGGTATGAATCGGATTTATTTAACCAATCTTGAAGTTAATGATACTTGGATTGTCACTTGTACTTCAAAATTTGAAGGTAAATTTAATTTATATTTATATGATCAAAGACCAACATTAGAAGATTATCTCAACGAGCATACTAATTATCCTGCTTTAGGAAGTCCATTAATTGCATATAATGAAACATCAATTAAGATTTATTCATATGATATCGATGCAAATGTAAATTTCATCAGTGTAAATTATACTGTTTCAACCTCAAAATTATACTATGTAGAAATTAAATTAGTTGAAGGTGGACCTGATAGTTTTATATTTTCAAGTACTGTAAATGGAGAATCGAATGCAATTCAAGCATATTTCATCCCATATATTGCAGGATTCCAAATAGAATTTCTTTTCATTAGCATAACAATAGGCAGTTTATTAGTGCAATTTTATTATGGGAAAAAAAGAACCAATTAAAAAATTAAAATAAATTAAAAGTAGATACTAAGTTTTTTGATCAGATCTTACTTATGTGATATAAGCGAAGTATTT
>CAYPTZ010000096.1:0-2768 GCA_964413395.1 uncultured archaeon
ATCGGTCTTTCTCACGGGCTAAATCACTCCGTATTTTGGACATATCATTTAATAAAGTACCTCGATCTCGTTCTAATTGTCTAATATCATTTATTCGATCTTTTCTTTGAACATCTAATTCTTCAATGGAACCACCATATTTTTCCATGCGCTTTAGAATATTTTCCCAATTTTTTCGTTCATCTTGAAGTCGATTTCGTTCTTCTTCAAACCGTTTCCGCTCTGATCGCAAAGCATTTACATTTAAATCTTGAGGTGTTTTTTCATAAATAGCTGGAGTTTTCTCATATATTGCAGGAGTCTTTGAAGTTATCCTTGGTGTTTTTGTATTAATTGGAGTTTTTAATTTTCGTTTATCAACCATTCTAATAACCATCCTTTAATTCATATTTACATGTATCGACCTTATAGTTCTTTATAAAATCAGATCATTTTTTTTTTTTTAATTTTTAATAATTATATTGTTTATTTATGAATTAAATTTTATTTATGGATTATGTTTAGCTAAAATAAACACCAAAACATATATATAGTTAAAAAAGAATATTTTGTCAAGTGAATTAATATGAGTGACGATTTCGAAGACTTAGATGAAAATTTAGATGAACAAATTGATTCAAAAACACCTTCAATTGCATCTAAAACCCCTAGCGTACCAGCTTCAGTAGCTGGAAAAGATATTTCTGTATATTTTATGTCCACAATTGGACCTGGAGAAAAGAAACAAAAATTGCTTGTCAGCACAGGTAGTGGAATAAAAGATATAAAAACAACTGTTGGAAATATTTTTGGTGTAAATCCTTCTGACTTCCATCTATCTCATGGTGGAGTAACTTTAGATGAAAGCAATTATATCAAAGATTATCCAGTAAAAGATGGGGATACCATTTTATTAATCCCTGCTAGTACAGCTGGATGCTAATTTTTTTTTCTCAATTTTTTTTTTGTAATTTAAATTTAGAATAAATTGGTGTATAGATATTGAATGAATCAAATTTTTTTTCGTCAGAATTGACTACTGAAGAAAAAACACTTTATGATCGACAATTTCGCTTGGATGGATGGGATCAGCGTATTTTGAAAGCATCACGTGTGATAATTGCAGGAGTTGGGGGGCTAGGGTGTGAAATTGCAAAGAACTTAGCAATGTTAGGAGTAGGTCATATCGATTTAGTAGATTTAGATATAATTGAGCATTCAAATTTTAATCGGCAAATATTATTTTTTAATGCCAAAATTGCTCAACCTAAAGCGAAAGCTGCTGCAGAGATGCTAAAAAAGGTTAATCCAAATATTACAATTCGAGGCTTTCATACTTCATTAGAAAATTTACCTCCAGTTCTATTTAAAAGGGCAGATGTGATTGTCGGAGGATTAGATTCAAAGAATGCCCGTATAAATTTAAACATACAAGCTGTAAGATTTAAAAAACCATTAGTTGATGGAGGAGTTAATGGCTATCACGGCCATGTCTATACGGTATTTCCCTTTGAAAATGCATGTTATGACTGCCATCCTACAAGTAGTGCAGAAAGCGATGAAATGGCAGCTTGTACTGTAGTTGGAATTCCTCGTAAACGAATCCATTGCTTATTCAAAGCCAGTTTAGCTTATGAAGAAAAATTTTCTAATAAACCTAATCCTAAAGATTTGAATCATATCAAATTTTTGAAGCAATATGCTAATAATCTTGTAACCAAATATGGATTTAAGCCAACATTTAATGAGAGTGAAATTGTAAAAATTATTGATCATCATGAACCAGGGATTATTACTATCAATGCAGTAATTGCAAGCATCCAATCACATGAAACTTTAAAAATCTTAAATTTTTTAAAAGGTAATAAAACTCTTGGTATTCCAAATTATCAATATACTATTTACAATGGAATGACAGAAAGATTTTACCATTTAGAGAAACCTCGAAATCCAAACTGTATACAATGCGGGGAACAAGTTATTCGGGAAGAGATTTGTTTAAAAAAAGAACAAAAATTATCGGCAATTATTAGCGCTCTTAAAATGAAAGGATATAAATTAGATGAAGAAATGGAACCAACAATGACAGTACCCGATTTTGATTCCCTCCGGGAATTGGATCAAGAGCAAACATCAATTGAAAATAAAGTAAGATCTCTTACTTTAATTACCTTATCGGGATTCTTAGAAGGCGAGATATTTGTAACTGTCCGTTTATTTCGATAAATAATTAAAAATATTCAACTAAAATGATTAAAATATTAACACAATTTTTTAAAAGTTTAAAATAATATTATAATGAAGTGGAAAATAATGAGCCTACGACAAAAAAGAATATCTCAAGATTACTCTCGATTAAAGAAATTATACAAGGATGGAATAATTAAACAATTAAAAGCGTTTGATCCCAACAGAAAAAGTATAGATCATTTGAAAATTCTAATTCAAGGGCCAAAAGGAACCAGTTATGAAAAAGGACTCTTTAGGTTAGAATTGAAATTCCCTCCTGAATATCCTAATCATCCTCCTTTTGTTCGCTTACATACTCCTATTTGGCATCCCAATTTCTGGCCAAAACCAAGTGAATATGAGGGACAAAGGAATATTTGTTTAGCTTTAGTTGATCCTAACTATATTGGAAAAAAAGGAGGTTGGAGTCCTTCAAAAACTGCAGTGACAATTATTCAAGCAATTATAGCAATGTTAAATACATCAGGCCAATATATCAATCCCACCGACGTTTTTAATAAAAAAGCGGCAGTAGAAATGATGAAAGAACGAAAAACTTT
>CAYPTZ010000096.1:2778-9142 GCA_964413395.1 uncultured archaeon
AATTAGGTAATATTTATGGATAAAATTAAAGAAACTCCCGAAATACAAGAGTTGAAAATAAAATTGAAAGAGGAAATGTATAAGCAATTAAAAAATCAGATTAAAAAGGAAGTTCTGACAGAAATATATTCAGAATTAAAAGCTGAAGAGAAAGAAAATGGTGGAATTGCAGAATTAAAAGCACATAAGAAAAATTTAACCCCTCATAAAGAAGAAACCATAAAAAGTATTTCTGAAGATCCTAAAATTGAGCAATATTTGCAGAAAAATTCATCGATATTACCTGAAAGTACAATTTCTAAACAAAAAGTACAAAAAAGAGAAATAAATACTCTAATATCAGTGAAATCTATTCTTAAAATATCAAGTCATGCTAAAAAATATGCAAACAAGAATATTCCACGTAATAAGTGGGTAGAAGTTATCGGACTTTTAGCAGGAAAATTGAATAAGAGTGGTGAGAAATTACTTATTGAAGATGCTTATCCAATGGGACATGGAAATGCAATCCATGCAGAAATTAAAGATTATAAAAATTATGTTCGAGCATTTCGAGATTTAAAGAAAAAGGGGTTATTTATTTGTGGTTGGTATCATTCACATCCTTCTTATGGTTTATTTTTGAGTTCAGAAGATATTGGAACTCAAGAACGATATCAAAAATTATGGAATAAATCTGTAGCATTAGTAATTGATCCATATCAGATTGATGGAATCAATTATGGATTTAAAATATTCCGCTGCAATTTAACAACAGGCAAATGGAAACAAATTCCCTTTAAAATTAAAGGAGATTTAGACCCAAAATCTTTACCGGAGTTATTAGATTTTATTAATCCTGTTATTGAGGGTAAGGCTCTTTTTTTAGAGTATGATGAAAATAATTAATATAATAGATAAAATTAAAGGCCTATAATTTCATCTAATACTCATATAGTAGGGTGCTGGTAATAAAAAAATGAATGCAATCAAGTGGATTTCTTATTTATCTATAGCTGTGATTTCTTTCCTCATTGCACTTATTACAAATAATATGCCAGACAATTCAGTAAATGGCTTTTATTCTTATATATTCATGGGATTATGGTTAATACTTACTATAGAATTTATATTAAAAATAAAACAAATTAAAGATTTCAATTCTTCCCATAATAATTTTTTTTTAATTTTTGGAGCCCTTTTAATTGGCACTCTATATGCCATCTGGGGAGATTATACTATCATCTTTAGTGATGAGATTTTGTCAGATATAAGTATAAATAATTGGATTCTTATTTTTTCAACACCCTATATGCTATATGGTTTTATATTATTATTCGCAAGTATAATCAAATATTTTAATATCTATTTAGGCCAAAAATCACTCAATTCCCGGAATTTTGTTCTCTTCTCTACCATTTTTTTCATTATTCTAAATGGATTATATATTTTAATGCAAAGTGATTCAATTGATATTGGATTTTGGATATTTATTCATGAAGGTAGACCACTTAATTTATATATTTTTCTAAGCATGTTAATTCAAATCTTTTTATTTGTCATTACTCTCATAAATAAACGCCCTGTCATGTCGGATTATTCATTAAATCGGGTTAGCAATCGCTTAAATGATATAGATCGACATATTTCAGATATTGATAATTTTGCAGGGGCAGCTAGACGAGGCGAATTAGACGCTCAAATTAAACAAAAACGTGAGAGAGAAAGACAAATCCAGAATCAAAAAAGAGAACGAGAATTAGAAAAACAGCGTTCAGCTCGTCAAAGAGCCGAAGAACGAAGAAAAAAAAAGCAAAAGAATACTGCCCACAAAAATCGCTCATCTCAAAAACGGAGAATTGAAACTCAACGAATTAATCCTCAAAGAAAAACAAAGACCCAATTAAATAGACGAAATTCTTCTTCCTTAAGCCAAAAAGAGTTACTTCAGATGAAACCTAAGACAGGAACTTTAACTGAAGATGATTTTAAATGTATTTTCTGTTTTGAATTACCAAAAGCATCTGAAAATCATCGCGGAATAGTCCTTTGTCCTAATTGTAGATATCCAGCTCATGCAGATGAATTTGTTAATTGGGTACGAACATCTAAGTTATGTTCCCGTTGTGATGGTACTCTTCCCCCTATTTTTATCAGATATCCAAAAGTAATTCCTGTGCAAACATATCTCAAGGCCTATGAGTTTTGGAAAAAGAAATTTAGATAACTGTCTTTTTTAAAGAAATTTTTAAATTATATTGTCAGCAATATTCCTTATACCTTTTTACCCATGAGATTCTACTAATTTTTTATTTTTTTAAAAAATATAATGATTTATTTCTTTTTATCCCTTAATATACTCATTCTATTTAGAATTCAAATTTTATTACTAAATTAACATTATTAATATTATTACAATTATTGGATTGATAAAAATGGTAGATAGAAAAGTAATTCGATATGAATGTCGATGTGGACGAGAAGGTGTTTATTCAATCCAATCTCTGGATTGGATTACAAATCCTCTCTTTGGAAAGAAAAAAGGGCCGAGAGAATGCCTAAGATGTCAACAAACAATATGTCAGAGCTGTCAAAAGGGCAAATTTTGTGAATTTTGCTCTGATAAGGTCCCATCTCATCTAATATCACAATATAAACTCATATCTTCTATCAATATTGTACTGATAGTGCCCTTATTTTTAGCATTCTTAGCCATTATATTTAAAATCAGCGATGAATTCCCTTTTACAATAGATATGTTTGAAATTATAATAATAGGTTTGGTAATTCTCTTTCGAGTAGTATTAGTTATTATAATTGGAAATATTAGAAATACAATATATGATACTCCTGAGTCTGAAACTGAGCAAGAAGAATAATTTTCTTTATTTGCGAATAATCTGAAATCGAAAAATACTGCTTATTTGAAAATTTCCATGCTAATTTTTTCTTCTAATTACTACTTCTATTCATAATTAACGCAGATTTTTAGCAAAAACTTCAATTTTTCTCCTAATTATATTTAGTTCCATCAATAAAATTCTCCAGTCGGAATTCTATTCTATTTATATTGCATTTTAAAATATTTGTTGCTAATTCCCTCATTTATTTCCTCAAAAAATTTCTATGGAAATACATCTCACATATTTAAAGCCTATTTACACAATTTTTCTATAGAGTTTACGATGTATTTCTAAATAAGAAATTACAATCTAAACTAAAACACACTTACATATCATTGAATTAGGTAATATGAATAGATGATGCTCAATACAAAAAATAACACTTTTGTAGATCCGATAAGGCGTATTCATTTTCAGAATATTGGAGGAACAAAGGTATTAGTCAATCGCGAGGGCGATTTTATTAAATTACGCGATTATTGTAAGGATATTGAAATAAATCTTACATATACCTATCAAGATGGTATGTTCAGTGCCTGTTTTAAAAATAAAAATCGACAAGCCTACTCCCCAGAGAGTAGTAACTTTTCGGCTAAATCATTAGATCTTCTTATCCAACATATTGAAATTGAATTACGTAATATGACATTTACTAAATTTGTAGGAATAAAAACCAAAAAAGCCATAGTCAAAAATTTACACACAAACAAGAAAACTGTATTTGAACGAATAAAATTTTTTTAATTTAACTTAATTATTCAGATCTTCACAATAAATCAACATTACAATGTTTCGATATAGAAATTGTCCTTGAGGCAGATAAAGCGTTTAATCAAGTACACTTTATTTTAAAAAAAATAGAGGTTCATTTAAATGGAGATTTGAATTTTATTCCCTTTTCTATTAATCTATTTACTATGGGGATGAAAAAATCCTCTGTCTCTGTATGATCATGAAGTAAAATAATTTCTTCTGACTTTCTATTGTTTAATCCTCTCCCCTCTTCAGGAACATCTTCTTCCATTCGATTTAAGACATCTTGAAGGGTTTCTATCCCAAAAAGGGGTTTCTCAATAAATATGGACCATTCCATCACATCATAAGTTACAAACCAATCCAGATCTTCTCGAAAACGGAATTTCGTAATGTAATCATAAGCAATTTTAGGAAATTTTGGAAGCGTGTATCCCAATTTTTGTAAATAATTTTGAATTTTTTGATGTCTTTCTTTCCCAAGTTTCGTATTAGGTTGAAGATTTTCATCACATGTTAGAACTCCCTTATCTAAATAGGGAAAACGAAATATTTTTGGATATTCTGCAATCCCTGCTTGAGAATATAAATTGTGAATTAGTTCATCCGTCTTTAATATTTCCTCAAAAATTTCTTCCACAGTAATTTCTGAAAAATTAGGATGACTATAACCATGATTCCCTATCGTAAAGCCATGTTTGATGGCATATAATGCATCTTCAGGATAGATTTCTAAATTTTTGCCTAAACAAAACCACACCGCCGGAATTTGCTTTTTTAGTAGAAAGTCCATTTTCATTTGCATTTGGGGTGATGGTGCATCATCAATCGTGAGATAAGCAATTTTCTGTTTCTCCATGGTTTTTATCACTTCTATATTACTCTTTGAATGAATATTGATTTTCTGGCTTATTTTTTTAACTGGTATTAAAACCATTATTGTCTAAAATAGAAGACAATGCAAAATTTTAAAAAATAAATTTTTGATTGTGCGTAAATAATGCACAACCTTTAAATATTTTTAAACTATTTAACTATTTGAAGAATTTTTTTTTAAGTGATAAATCATGACCTGCAAAACTATTGAAGTTAGAACTGAATTATGTCCCAAAAATCACCCCTGTCCTTCAGTTCGTTCCTGTGCTTATGGTGCCATTGTTCAAGAGACTCCCTACTCTGCCCCCTATATTATTGATTCCAAATGCAAACATTGCGGACTATGTACACGTATGTGCCCTGTCTTTCAGTGTGCTACCAGCTAACTATCCTTTTTTTCTTCTCTATTTTCTATTAATCGTTAGTTTTCCTTCGTAAATAAATTTACTAATCGGAAATCTGTTCTAGACTCCTTCAGACCATTCCTATAAAATTCTCGCCTGATTAATCTAAAATTGAGGGTTCATCGTTGATTGGGCACTCTGAAAATTTTGAAAAAGGTGGTCCCCCCACGCGGATTCGAGCCACGGACGTCCCGGTTTCAGCTGACGCAAAATCATTGGTTTCCCTTTTTTGCGCGATATAAAATCTACAGCCGAGCACTTTTGGCGTTTACTTGTAATAAACACTACCAACTGAGTTATGGGGGGATTTTAGAGAGAGTGGGAATCAAAAGGAATGAGATAATTGAATCTTTTAAACAAAAGAATCAAATAAATTCCTAATAGAGTTCGACTCTAGTATGTTACGACAATGTATCATTTAATTTAAGATTTGTTGATCAGCTAGTTGAAAATTTCGGATAGCGGGAAAATTAGGGGCAAAGAGACGAGGTAAAAGAGGGTAATTAGGAGATGGCAAAGAATTGAGGGATGAATATTTAGAGATTTTTTTATTCCGAAAAAAAGGGAAATAAAAGAAAGTAAAGGGAAGAAGAGAGACCGGTCAGAATAGAGGCTTACGATTTTTGAGATGCGCTTCTAAGCGAGGTAAGATGATGCGATCCTGAGGGAGGTGGCAGTGAATTGTATCCCAATCATCAAAATCACCTTCATAGATGATGCGTTCTTTTTGAATGTCAGAGAGGGAAAGGTGGCGGCAGTATAGAGAGACAAGTTCTTTGGTTGAAAGGCGATATTCCTCATGAATGGCAGCAATAGGAAGAGAATTGGCAGCCCGACGGACTGAGGGTGGGAAATTATTTAGATTAAGGCGATGATAATGGATCATTTCCAATTCGGTGCCATGTAAAGTGGTGAGATGATCTTGCGGGGCCAAAAAATCATACAATTTAGGGCAACGAGAATAATTGATGGGAAGAGAGCGTAAGGGATTTCCTTCTAGACCGAGATATTTTAATTTTGGTAACGATTCAGGGAGCCCTGTTAAGGAAGTTAGATGATTATTTTCTAAATACAGATATAATAGTTCAGAACAAAGAGAAGGAAACCCAATTAAATCAATTAGACGATTATTCGGTGCGGAAAAATGAAAAAGTCGGGTGATATCCGAGGGGAGGTCCGATAAGGTCACAATTTGATTGCCAGAAAAAGTAAGGACTTGGAGATTGGGTAAAGAAGAAGGAAGTCCTTTAAAGGAAGATAATTGATTATAATCTAAGGAAAGTTGGCCTAAACGGGGACACACTGAAGGAAAATTATCAAGAGTTGAAAGACAACACCCAGTAATGAAAAGAAGACGTAGAGAAGTAAATTGGCGAAAGAAAGATGGTAAGACACGAATTTCAGGATGGTTATGAATATGCAACTCGTGAACTTTCCCATCTACTAAAG
>CAYPTZ010000097.1:0-9133 GCA_964413395.1 uncultured archaeon
TCTACTGTACACACTAAAACCTTATTGTTTGGATCCGGGCTTAAATTAGTTGAACCGGATAAATGCACAATTAATCCCACATCATGGCCCTCACCCCTATGGCCTGACTCAACCATCCCCTTATGCATCAAGATTGCGTTAGTTCCGCCTTCAACAACTTTTGCTATAGTATCCCCTATGTGTTCGAGGCCCTTTATAGGGCCTACGCTAACACCATGATCCATTGGAATAATGACCATTCTTTTGGTATTTCGATCCATAATTCGCTCTAATCGAAGTTTTTTTCCAAGTATTGACATAGTAATCATTTTTTTTTTTAGTTATGCGTAATGCAATTATTCCAACTTTAAATTTTTTTTGCAAAAAAAAAAAATAAAAATATTTGAATAATTTTGATATTAAAAATAAAAATATCATAAGATAATATGAAGAAAATAATGAATAACGAATTTCATCCAACAATAATCATTGATGAACGGGAGCGAGGAAAAATACGATCTGAATTTGAAAATTTTCCCTTGAAATTTCAAATCGAAACTTTACCTGTTGCAGATTATATTATTTCTGAAGATATTGGGATTGAAAGGAAACGAGGAGATGACTTGATTTCATCAATTTGTGATAACCGATTGTTTATTCAGCTTAATAATTTAAAAAAATCTTTCAAAAAACCTCTAATTATTTTAGAAAACCCTAATCTACTTTTCACACGTTCTGGTGTTTTAGAATCTTCTATATATGGAGCCATCATGTACGTAATATATAAATTAGATATTCCTATTATTACGGTTCTCTCGGAATATGAGAGTGCTCAAACGATATGGAGTTTTTCTAAATATGTCCAAAAGTTGGTTGAGAAACCATTTCAATATAAAGCGATTAATATAAAAGAAAATGTGATTGATTTTCAAAGTCAGATATTCTTTCTTGAAGGATTGTTTAATACCAGTCAAAAGAAAGCAAAATTATTGTTAGATAAATTTGAAACTCCATGGAAAATATTGAACGCAATTTTAGATTCTGAAATTAACCAATCTAGATCAGGAAAAATAAATGATATTGTAGGATCTTTTAAAAATATTAGGGGATTTGGGCCAAAGTATTTAATTCAGAATAAAAAAATATTAGAAACAGAATTCACTTACACTGATTAAAGCATTATTTTGTATTATAGAGAATTATAAAATAATTTTTTTTTTTTTGTTCAAACCACTAACATTTGTACTCCATCCTAATTTTGACGATGTACGAATGTTAGTGTTTTGATAATTTTTTATTAATCGAAATTATCCTTAATCTCTGAATTTTGGTAATTTTTTACTATATATTTGAAAAATTGTCTTCAAATTAATTATAAAATTAACAAGTATTTCATATATTTTGTAATTTCTGATGTTTCATGTCTTTTTCTTAAGAATAATAAAAATAAAGGAGGAAAAGAAAAAATCAAAGGTTCAACAAGTCCATTTTTTGTGTTTTGTTAGGTTTTGAGTAATTAATTAGATAAGATCTCGCAAATTCCACAAATAAAGTGAATCATCCTGTAACATTCCAGCCAGATATTCGCCATTTGAAGACCATGATAGTTTCATAAAACAATCAGGAAAATCTTTTATTTCTTTTAATAACTTATTTTGAGGATAAGAAAATATCATTAATTTATCCCAACTTTGACTTATTGCATAATAACCACCTAATGGATTGAACTCAATGGCAAGAGGAGTCTCCCCTGAATTATTTTCGATTGCGGCTTTAGTCAGTTCAGCATCAGAAGGATCCCCAAAATCCGATAATTTATCACAAAAAAATCCTTTTCCTTCGAAATAAATTACAGCTTTATCTTCATCATAACCAACATCATCGTATTTCATTTCATCATATACGATAGTTTGAAATAAAATTTTTTGAGTGTTGATGTTATACTGAATAAGATTTCCATAGAAATCTCCAATGTATAAAGAATTTCCTTCAAGATCCCATTGGAGAGTTGCATATTCGTTAAATAAAGTATGTGAAGTAAATGGATCAATTGCTTTTTTTAGATTATAATCATAAATTTGAACATCTTGTCCAAATTCAGCAATAGCAATAATTTTTTTTTTTTCGTTAATTGCATATGTGAGTATTTTTTCTTCTGTTTCAAGACGAGTTTTAACTTCATAACCCGAATCCATTTTCTCATAAAGAACAACTTGATTCGAAACAAAACCAATAGCAAGTTTATCATTGTTAAAGAAAGAAAATTTATATTCGCTCATTCGAAAATTGAGATCAATTCCTTCTCCTTTTTCAAGATCTAAAGAAATGAAGTATTTTTCCTTTTGTATATATAATGCACTATCATCCTTTGACCAATATATTTCTCTGGCTATTTGTTCTTGTTTAAATATCTCAAGATCTTTTTCTATATCCCAAATTTGAATTTGATTATTAGTTGTTAAAATGGCTAATAATAATTTGGAATGGCTCCATGCCAATGAGGAGATAGTAATTTTTGCATCTAAAATTTTCATGAATAATATTTGAGGTTAGTAGATTAAAAAATTTTTTATAAATTTTCGACTAAATGAACCGCTACAGTACCTTCGTTAAATTCAATAAGATTTTCACTTATTAGTTAAAGATATCTTCTTCTTTTTTTAGATTAAAAATTTTTTTTTTTTTCATAATTAATCCATATTTAGAAAAATGAATCCAATCAAAACACTAACATTCGTATAGGGTCCTAATTTTTCTTTTAAATAGATTAGTTTGTCAATGTTGGTATGGTAATTGCAAACAAAGATTTTCAATCCTCCTTAATTTTCAGCTCACATGATAGGTGTCAAAATTTAGATGAATTTTATTCATGGTATTCTCATATTAAATCTAATCAACAATCAAATTTATTATCCAATAAGGAAAATATTGCCATTTCTCAACCTTCTACTCTAAGAGAAGCTTATGAAATTGTTGGAATCTATCGTGCAATTTATGGAAACAGTTATCCTTATAAAGAGATGTTAGATCCAAATTATATATTTGCTTCTTTTACCAAATCTACTTTTTATTGGGGAGTATTTCGGGATATCAGATTAAAATCTTCCAAATCCTCTATAATTGGTTGCTTCACTTTCGAAATCGATTTTAATTCACGTTCAGCATATATGCGTGGATTAAATATTCATCCTCATTATCAAAAAAAAGTCAATTGTAAACAGCTTGCTTATGGATTGATTCACCAGTTTTTTAATGAATATCATGATCACATTGATAAATGGTATAATGAAGCACGTACAGCCCATGATATTGTCCAATATTTATCATACCAAATTGGAGCAAATCCATACGCATTCTTAGAAGGAAAAGATTATTTTAATAATCAAAAGGAAAGTGATTTACTCATGATAAGTTATTTCAATCGTGCTCTTTATGAAACTCGTTATTCTCCAGAAAAAATCCATAATGCTCTTATTTCAAATTATTCTCATATTGCTTCTCAACATGGATTTTCTGATCCTATAGAAATAATCACTTATAATGACAATGAATTTATTATTGATCCCAGAGAAGTTCTTCAAACTATGAAAGAAATTAATCGGAGTTATACTCAAGATTCTCATGGATACACGCATATACGCCTGTTTCATCAACAATCCGGGAGTTCATTAATCGCTCTTCATACTCATAGTGTCAAAAATATTGAAAAGATTACCTATCAATATACAAATATCAATATTATGATGGCTTTTATTGCTTGTTTGCATCAATATCAACGTAATCATCATATTGAATATATAGAATATTGTATTCCTGTAGAAGATACAGAAATCACACAAATCTTACTAACTGCCACTTACAAAATAGGAGGATATCTTCCTGCTTGGATTCCTGGTGTTGGTGGGGATGTATTTCATGATGCCGCTCTATTATTTTGGAGAGCTCCAGATGTGAAGATTCCAATTCCAACTCTAATCAAGGCTGCAAAATATCTTGATAAATCAGAATTCGCAGAAAAAAAAATTGCTATATGAAGATATAAAATGTTATTTTGGAAATGGACAAATGATAATGGTGAATCTTATCATAGATTTTATTATTTATTCTTTCAATAGTGTTATGTTATTCAACTGACTTTAGTTCTTTCATACTAGAAAAATAATCAACTATCCTGTTTTTGCCAAAACACTAACATTTGTAATCCGTCATAATTTTGACGGAGTACAAAAGTTAGTGTTGTAAAGTTTTTTCTTTAAAAAAAATAGGACTTATTTAAATTAAAAGAGAACATAGTCAAAAATCCAATATATTACTTAAATTAATTAAAAAAAATCCAGGTTTGAAAAGATTATCACTTTATTATTATAATTTAATGAATTATTTGCATGAACTCTAGCTTATTTCTAATCTTTTTAAAACCAGAGTTCTTTTTAGCCATTTTTTAGATGAAGTATCTAATCTGATTACATAGGAAATTGAAAATTTGATGGATTTCATTTTAAAAAAATTCAGTGTTTTAATGATTTTTTAGCATTCATTCCATAGAAAATTCCCTCTTGAATAAGGAAATGGGGCATTTTAAGTCATATTCCACTAGAATTAAAAAATGAACAACGATAAATCATGTTTTTGACAAGATCATTTCCATGGGATGTTTTTTGGGATTTCGATTTACTCGATAATGAAACATCCATATGGACTGTCTTTATCCAAGAAACGAGTTTTTTGAAAAAATATTTAAAGATTGGGCTATTAAAGATTAAAATATGCTTTTTAGAATTATATAATATACATGTAATACCATTCGCATTATATTAAGAGTGTTGAAAAATTTATGGAATCAAAAAACGATATAGTTATCGATTTAACAAAGGAATATATTAAAGACGCTGTTGAAGTTTCAGCTCGAGCTTTTCAAGATGGGATTACGTTAATTCATATGTATCCCGATGAAAATGAACGAAAGAGAAAAATAGGATATGGATTTGAAGCCATGTTCAAATATGGGATCAAGTTTGGTATGGTTCATACGACATCTCCAAATTTAGAAGGAAACTCGATATGGTTACCTCCTAAAAAAGTTTATACTAAGACCTTGAGTTTTCTACGCCATGGAGGATTTAAAGTAATCCGTAAGACGGGATTTAAACCAACGAAACGAATTTTCCCATTATTCAACTGTTTTGAAAATGCTCATAAACGACATGCACCATTCGACCATTGGTATTTACAACATCTTGCGGTTGATCCAGTCTCTCAGGGTAAAGGTTACGGTAGTCTGTTGATGCAGAAAGCACTTGATCTAATTGATGAACAAAGATTGCCTGCATATACTGAAATTAATAAAGAAATTAATGTCAAATTTTATCAAAAACATGGATTTCAAGTTTTAGAATATAAAATAGTCCCTAAGACCGAAGTTCCAGTATGGTGCATGCTTAGAAACGCACGTGATTAGAAAAGATATCGTATATGAGAAGTAACCAAATTTCAAAAAATTCAATCTCTTGAAATATTCAAATTATTTTATTATTTCAACAAATGAACTTAAGAAAATTTTAAAAAAAATTTCAAAACACTAACATTCGTACACCGTCAATTTTGGCAGTGTGTAAATGTTAGTGGAAAATTTTTTATTATAAAATCTGAAAAAAATGAGCTAATTCCTAATTTATAACAAACTTTTATATATATAATGCGCAATGATATGAAATAAAAAAGAAAAACCCTGATTTTTATTTTAAATTGTCAGAAAATAAATATATAAGGTGATTTCATGAAAAAAAATATTCAGCTAGAACTAAAAAAAAAATATCCTACATTATTACACGAAGAATTGAATTTACTTCTGAATATAATTACTGAATATAAAATAAATAAAATACCTGATTTGGAATTAAATAAAAAAGGAAATATAATATCTCTTTATTTAGATGGGTTTAAGATAATTGAGATTCCTCTAATTTTGTTAGATCTGAAGAAATTAAAAAAATTAACACTACGGAACAATTTGATTAAACAGATTCCAGGGTTTTTATCAGAAGCATCTAACTTAGTATATTTAAATGTAAACTATAATCAAATTAAATCTGTTGAAGATGAATTTATTTCTATTCCAAATCTTAAATTTCTTTCTATTGGAAATAATATGCTAAAAATTTATCCACATCAAATCAATGAAATCCAAACTTTAGAAGAATTATATTTAGAATGCAATGCTATCCCTAAAATTCCAAAAACAGTCAATAAATTATCTAATTTACGAATAATAGATCTTAGGTTTAATGAGCTTTATGAATTGCCTCCAGAATTTTTCCAACTGGGCTCACTGGAACAATTGAATTTAAGTCAAAATTATTTTAAATCTCTCTCAGAAAAAATAACGAATCTGACGAATCTTAAAACCTTTCATTTAATACCATATAGATTTCAAAAATGTTCTTATCCTACAAATCTCTCAAAATTAGACCATTTAAAACATCTAATTTTGAATGAAGGTGATTTGCAAAGATTCTATGAAGACAAAGTTCGTATGGATATAGAAAATAAATCAGATCTACCTGGTTACAAGCTAATAGAAAAGATGTATAACGTGAAAATACCTCTTGCTTTAATAAATTTTGCTGAAAGAAAAGATTATCTAAAGAGAAAAAAAGGTGATGAATTAACTGAAATTGATTTTTATACCTTTAATTTCTATGAAAAAAAACGAAGTATATTCCATAATTCTCTTTTTTTACGATGGGATGATGTAATTCCAATAGCATCTATTAATGGAGGAAATTGGGAGATCTGTTTAAATTATCGAGAAGGTTTGAAAAATGAACCTCTAGTTGTTTTATGGGATCATGAAGCAGGGTGGGACCCAGTTAGAGAATGGCAAATTCTTGCACCTTTTTTTAAAGCTTTTCTTAAAAAGGGAATGAGTATGAATTAAAACACTAACATTTGTACTCCGTCATAATTTTGATTTTAAATACTTATCATATATTATAATATAAAATGGCCTCAATTACAGAATCTAAAAGTGAAAGTCAATTTCTATTGCAGCAGATTCAGAATCTTATTTATAATAAAAAATTTATTTTAGCACGAGAAATGTATAATAATATTATAAGTGGCCCTAATTCAGAATATGAACAAAATATTATACAAAATCTAGGTCTTTTAAATAAAATTGAGGATGGACTTAAAACAACACAAAAAAAGTCTCAATTCTTAGGACAAAATGAAATTCATCAGAATGCGTTTCAAGAATTTTCAAATTCATCTGCTGATTCGATTAAAATTATTCTTAAAAATTTGGGATATAAAAAAATATCTGTAGATTTGAATGAAATTAAAAATCTTAATATAAATATAATATTTAAAGAATTTTTGTTAAACAATGGTAATTTTTTATTTTATAAAATTCACACTAATCAAGATTCAATGTTTAATAGCGGACAAATTTTGACTTTTTTATCATTGAATTCAGTTGAGATAAATTTTCCAAGTATTCAATGGAAAAAAGTACTTCATCTATTATTGCCCAACCTAAAAATAGATTATTCCAAATATATAAAATTTTTAAAAATTAATAATATAAAAACTGAAATTCAGCTGAGTGAAATTGAATTTGATGAAAATTCGGAATTAATTGAATTAAAAGAGAAAATTATTTCTATCAATTCAATAAATGAAGTATATTTAACTGCAAAAAGTAATTATATAAATAACGAAATTAAAAAAAAAATTAAACCAAAATTAATCACAACATATTCTTATATACTAATTACAATATTCTGCGTTTTTTTTATAAGTGGAGTCATTAACTTAATTTTCTACACAATTCCACTTTGGTTAAAAGCTATTGATTATATTCTGGCCTTTTTAGGTTTGTCTTCTTTATTATGGAAATATATTCTAAAGGAAGAAATTATAATTAATAGCAAAATTTGGGATATAAAAAATCCAAATGACTTATTTTCTAAGTTAATTATTGAAAATTTGTATATTGATGAAGAAAAAATTCAATTTCAGGAGAATATAGAGAATTTTAGAATAATTTTTTTAAAAAAAAAAGAAATTTGTGAATTTGAACATCATTTTCAAAATAAAAAACTATCAAGTAAACAAAAAAATCTTTCAGAACAAAAAAAATTAGATTTAATTAATGATTTTTTTAATTCCTAGTTTTTTATTATTCTGAAAAGTACTATATAACTGCATTATGAGAAAATTATTGAAACATTTTGATAATATTTTGAAATTTTTAATGAAAGTTTGATTTATCAATATTAAGATGTGGGTTTTAGGCCATACTAGTGCAGCATATTTCATTTCTAAACACACAACATAATTCCAATAATCTTCTTTTTAAATGATACATGATCTATAGGATAATATCTTAATCAATTAAATTAATAGGAATATAAGTAAGATTAACCCTGCAATTCCAAGAGATATACTTGAAGACAATCCATAACTTAATGTAATTTATTATCTTTTTTTTTTTTTAATTTTTATTATTGAGTTATTAGATTATTATCTTTTAGTAAAATTCTTTAATATTTCTTTTATTGGATATTATGTTATTTCAGTACGAGATATCATATATAATTAAATTTCAATATGTATAAATAATTAATATTCTAATATTTGGGTTCATTTAGCAACCCTATTATTTTGTTCAAAAAAAGATCTTTGTGTGGCAAAGTTTATATTATCGTTTTAGTTTATTGAATATAGAACTAAATTTTAGAGAAAAAATTTAATAATCGATTTTCAATGCAAGATTTTGATTTTTAAATATGAATTGCCTAAAAGATAGTCTCTCTTCAATAAAAGATTAAAGTGAAAAAAATGGATAAATTGCAAAAATTAAAAACTAGGGCTATAATGAACAATATAGCGATGCTTTGTTTTTCAATTGTCGTTGTTATTGGCATTATGTGGGATGATGAGCTGAGTGATACGTTTACCTTGCTTTGTTTTGCGCTCTCTATAATATGGGCATCATTCTCTAGGCTTCGTGTGGAACAATATAAAGCAGAGAAGCAAAAAAATTGATAATTAATTTCCTTTTGCATATATAGTTCAAATACTTGAGTTATTATTTTAATTCCAACAAAAATATGAACTCAATATTCTACTGCTTTAAAATTTTTTTTGG
>CAYPTZ010000098.1:0-1577 GCA_964413395.1 uncultured archaeon
TTAGTTTCAAATGGCACATATAATTTCTTTATTGACTGGGGAGATAATTCTAATGGTACGGTCATTAGTTCGGATTCGGTTAACGCCACACATACATATTTGATTGAAGGAAAATATACTCTTATTATTAAAGGAACCATTAATGGGTGGCAATTTAATAATGATGGAGATATGCTAAAAATTGTTGAAATCAAACAATGGGGGAGTTTACGATTAGGAAATTCAGGAAGTTTTTTTTATGGATGTTCCAATTTAAATCTGATAGCTACAGATAATTTGAATTTAACTGGAACCACTAATTTATTTAAAGCGTTTGAAGGATGTATAAATCTTGGAAACACTGGCGATATGAGTGGGTGGAATGTTTCGAGTGTTAAAAATATGCATTGGATGTTCAGTGGAGCCACTACGTTTGACCAACCTATTGGAGATTGGGATGTATTGAGTGTGACGGATATGAGTTATATGTTCTTAGATGCAACAGCATTTGACCAGCCTATAGGAGAGTGGAATGTTTCGAGTGTCACGAACATGGCGGGAATGTTCAGTGGAGCCACTACGTTTGACCAACCTATTGGAGATTGGGATGTATTGAGTGTGACTTCTATGAGTGCTATGTTCTTAGATGCAACAGCATTTGACCAGCCTCTAGGGGATTGGAACGTCTCCAATGTGATTGATATGCAGAGAATGTTCGACGGTGCAACAGCATTTGACCAGCCTATAGGAGAGTGGGATGTCTCCAGTGTGACTTATATGTATGCTATGTTCATGGAAACACATAATTTTAATCAGCCGCTAGGGGATTGGGATGTCTCCAAAGTGACGGTTATGAGTTCTATGTTCCATGATGCAGATGCATTTAACAAAAACATTAGTGCATGGGATGTCTTGAGTGTGACTTCTATGAGTGCTATGTTCTGGGATGCAAATAGTTTTAACCAACCAATAGGGACATGGAATGTCGCCAGTGTGACGGATATGAGCGATATGTTCGCGTATGCAGATATATTTGACCAACCTCTAGGGGATTGGAACGTCTCCAATGTGACTGATATGAAATGGATGTTCAGGGATGCACATGCATTTAACCAGCCTCTAGGAGATTGGAATGTCTCCAATGTGACCGATATGATGGATATGTTTGAAGGTGCTTCATTATCAACTGAAAATTATGACAACTTGTTATTAGGGTGGTCACAATTATCCCTACAAAAAAATGTGTTATTTGATGCGGGAAATGCACAATATAGTGAAATCGGAGCGGTTGCCAAGCAATCGATAATTGATGAATTCAATTGGTTTATTATTGATGGCGGCCTAAAGCAAATTGCAACCAACGGAACTTGGGTATTGGTTGATGGAACAAATTATAGAGAATGTATAGATGAAAATGGCCAAATCTGGATGTCTTTAATTATAGAATGCACTTCAGAAATCCAAATCAGGCTAACATGTCAATCAAACAATCCCACTGATAGTAATATTGATTCAAAGTTAGATAATACAGACTATTTCATATTAGAGATTTCCGATATATCTCAAGTGATTTCTATTGATATTAAGTTGTATATAGA
>CAYPTZ010000098.1:1587-9051 GCA_964413395.1 uncultured archaeon
GCCTATGAATTTGATATAACATGGAAGCGAATTCCATTTACTTTCATTGAAAATCAAAAAATCATTTCTATTTCTCTCAATGGAAGTGATCTTAGAGAAAAGTATATTTTTGCCATTAGTAAAATCGGAGGTTTTGATATCCCCGGATATTCTGCAATATACCTATTTATATCATCTATAATTTCATTGGGAATAATCATGCATTTCAGTAAATTTAAAAAAGAATTATAATGATATTTCAAATATCTTTTTTTTTTTCTATTAACTAATCTAAATGAAGTATTGAATTCAAATTTAAACAACTCAAAAAAAAAAAAAATAATTACAAAACAACAATACATAAAATAATTTAACAAATGGAAATTCTTGAAAAATGACGAATATACAGATAAAAAACGGAAAAAAATTTGCCTATATTTATACAATCTGTATGTGTTTTTCATTTTTTTTTTTTTCTTCATACATTTCAGGAACGCTTGATGACGAA
The DNA here is from genome assembly GCA_964413395.1 of uncultured archaeon. Taxonomy (GTDB): domain Archaea; phylum Asgardarchaeota; class Lokiarchaeia; order Sigyniarchaeales; family Promethearchaeaceae; genus Lokiarchaeum. Next base: position 2,075 of record CAYPTZ010000098.1, read on the forward strand.
AGTATAACCTCATTAAATCATATTGAGAAAAACCCCCAAACTTCAAGTATAAGTGATTTTAGCCTCACAAAAAATTTTTCACCTAATGATGAATTTTTTCAAGGAGAAGAGATCCATCTTACCTTTTCATTTTCTTTTGTAAACTCCACGAATTCTTTCTATATATTCTCCCAAAATGAATCCAAAATCATATTTGGTTTTGTTAATAACTCAGGTGATGAAGTAACTTTTCGATTAAATACTGCAAATCTCGGAATAATTACCTTTAATTTAACTATTTATTCCAATATAAATTATACAGGAGTACTCCTCGATGAAAATATAGAATTACAAGAAATATATAGTGTAAAAATTATACCTCATCCTCCAACAATTTTTCAAAACAATATATTTACCATTTTTTCAAGAATATTTCTGGTGGGAGCGATAGGAATTAGTTTTTCAACGATATCAATATTTTCTCTGAAAAAAATCCAACAAGGGATAGAAAACCATCTTATAAAAAATGTATGTAAATTATTTGGAAATTCTAAATTGAAAAAAGAGTTTTTTACATTGAAATCGCAAGATCCATTTCTAAATCCCCATCAATTACGAGATATTCTTAAATATTCTACTGACAATTTTGACCAAGATTTATTGAAAATGAAGGAAATTGCAGATATAAATGAATTGAATAATGAAACCTACTGGGATGATTTATTAGATGGGGGAGGTCAAATTTAGTATGTTTTTAGAATCATTTTTTTTATATCAATTTTCAACAGATTTCGCTCAAAAATTTGATTTCTCAAAAGAAATTGATCATTCAAAAATCATGAATTATCTACAAAAAATTATTCCTATCAAGGGAAATCTTTATTTAGATAAACTTGAAATTAAACTTCAAAGAAAATTTAAAATCACCAATCAGGATGCTAAAAGCATCATTCAAAATTTAAATGATAAAGAAATACTAATAAAAGATTCCGAGAATAATATTTCGATAAATATATTGGCAAATACTAACCGAAAATTAATATACAATCAAATAAAAGAAAATCCAGGAATGTTTATCTTTCAGCTTCAAAAAATAACAAATATTGGAACGTTCCAAATCCTCTATCATATGGGCGTGCTTTTACAATTTAATCTAATTCAACAAATAACAATTAATAAAATTAAAATTTTTGGAATTAGTGAGGAAAAGCGAGAAAATATACTTATTGGATTTTATCTTATGAAAAAAATTAATCGAGATATTATTACACATTTATATTCTCAGCCTACTGGAGCTACTTTGCCCGAATGCCAATTAGAACTCAATCATATTCCAAAATCAACTATCAATTACACGTTACAAAAACTAGTTCATATTAACCTTGTCTCGATTATTCTGAAGGAAGATAAAAAAGGATACATAATAAATGAGGTTAATAAAAAATTTTTACACACTCATATAAAATCCCCAATCTCCGTGTAGTCTTTTTTTCTTCTCTATTTTGAAAAGGATGAAATTTTCATTTTTCTGGTAAGGGTAAAGGATTTTGTGGAGTCCATAAATTCCAACTTTTTGATTGTTTTACCATAACATCTATTAATAGAAAGAAGATCACTGATATACCTAAAAATGCCAAAGATTCAATATCCTCATCAATATTCACGATAGAAGTTTGAGGAATTCCTGCGATCAATAAGGCAAGAACGAAGGTTATCAGTGATTTATATCTCAAAAAGACAACAAATTTATTATGTTTTAGCATAGTCTGCTGTTGAGATGGTGTTAATTTACTTAAACATCAAGGACAAAAATTCCCATTTTTTTTTGATTTTTTCAAACACCTATAGCAATTTGTGTCTCCACATTTAGAACATTTATTATAATCCATATCATTCTTTTCACAAGATTCGCATTTAGCGACTATAATAGTGACAGTTATTTTCATTAACTTTTAGAAACTGATATTATTTCATACTTTTAGATTATTATATTTATGAAAAAATATCATTCTGAAAATTATTAAACTGTTTTTAACTAATAAAACAAAATAAATTGATTCCTCTTAAGAATTAATATTATCCGAGCATGAAAAACTTGACATTAAAACTAAAATTTTTAATTTTCAAAATAATATTATGAAATTTATAACTTATGATGAATTAAAAAAACCTGAGAGATATAATGAGTAGTGAAGCGAATAATCCAAATCTGTTTCAAGAAGGTATGATATTTTTAAAAAAAGGAAAGAAGTTAATTTTAAAAAAAAAATGGGAAGTAGCACGAGAAAATTTACATAAAGCAAAAGATAAATTTATTCAGACCAATTCTTCTTTAACTGAGGCAGAGGCATTATGGGATATTGGATTAAGCTATGAATACGAACAAAATTTGCATGAGGCTCTTATTTATTATAATAAAAGTCTAGAACGAAGACAAATTGCTGGAACATCTATCATTAAAAGTGATTCTTATCGCAAAATAGCTGAATTATATCTTTTTTTTAACAACTATGATGAAGCTCATCAAAATTCTCAGAAAGCAGTTGATTTACTTGAACATGAAAATCAGCCAATAAAAACAGCAGAAATACACTATTTACAAGGAACGATCTATTTACAGGAATTGGACTATTCATCTGCATTATTCTATTATAATATGGTGTTGGAATATGTGAATTATAATTTTTCAAATGAATTTCAGAGAAAATTGTTTGAAAATCTCGCCAAAACATATCAAAATCTTGGAAAATTTCCGCAATCAAATAAATATTTTCTTAAATCATTAGAAATTGAACAACGAAATAAAAATTTTATTATAATTTCTGAAATACTCCAAAATATCGCAATTAATTTTAAAAATTTAGAAATTCAAGAAAAATCTATTTATTATATGCTAGATGCTCTTGAATTTAAGAAAAAATTTGCTAATAATCAAGAAGATGCGGAATTGGGATATTCCTATCTTCTTTATGCGGAAATTCTATTCCATTTTAATCAAATAATTGATGCAGAAAAAGCATGTGAAAAATCCATTGAGATAGCAGAATTATCAAATACACAGAATTCCAAAAATATTCTCGTAGATTCATTATTATTAATGGCAAAAATAATAGAATCAAATAAGACTAAAGACCCCAATAAAAATGCAATTATTGAACAATATTTGGATGAAGCTTTTGAGATAGCAGAAAAAGTCGAATATTGGTCAGGAATAGTGAAAAATTACATAGTTAAATCTCAAAACAAAAAAAAAAGAAATGATATTGATTCGGTCCCCAAATTATTAGAGGTCGCCACAAATTTTGCCCAAAAATCAGATAAATCTAAAGATTATGGTGATATTTTTGAAGAATATGGATTGTTTTATTATTCACAGAAAGAATATGAACAAGCAGTCCAATATTTTAAACAAGCTAATGAAAAATATACTTTATCAAATAGTGTACTAGATGTTGCCGAAACTTATTACAATATAGCATGTACTTCCTCTTTAATGCATTTACCTGAAGAAACAATTGAGAATTTAAAGAAAGCGATTGAAATAAAACCCTACTACAAAACTATTGCTAAAAATGATAAAGATTTTGCGGGAATTAATAAAGAAGCAGTGTTTTTGGATATTATAAAATAATTAAAATGTTTTTGTTAAGCATGTATCTTTCATAAAAATATAACTATTGGGCATAAAAATTCTTTTTTGCATAAACTTTTATTAATCTTAAAGAAAAGTATTATAAAATGGACGAAGAACTACTAGTTCCGATTTTAATTATTTTTATTTTAATCATTTGCTATGTTTGGGGATATAAAGCATTCAAAAATTGTGATGAATCAGCTTCATCATCATATAATTCTAACAAATCGAAATTTCAAAAATATTTGCAATCTAACAACCCTCAAACTGAAGAATCCATATTCAATCATATACTCTCCTATACTGATGAACAATTTAATGATTACTTATTATATATAGAAAAGGACCATAATTGGGAACACTATTTGAAAAATTATAATGTGTTGACCAAAGTACATAAAAGATCTCTATATAATGTGATTAATAAGCATATTTTAGAGATTCCAAAAGATAGATTAAAGAAGATAGAACAAGCATTTCCTAGAATAAAAAGAGTATATTTTGGTTCAGGATTAAATAAACAAGTTTATAACAAACAAAACAGGATAAGACAGTTCAAATTCTTATTAAAACCCGAGAATGAAGTCCCACAATTAAAATCTATAATTGATCTAGCTTTATTTTTCAATTTGAGTATCAATAAAATTTTAGGTTATTGCCATACGAGAGATAATAAAAAATCCACAATAAATTACAATTTATATGAAAAATTAATTGAGAAATTTAATACAAATAAAATACCCTTCCAATATTCTGAAGAGAATCAAGAATTCAAAAAACCAATCGAAAAAATAGATGATTTAAAAACAGAAATAAATTTATTAACCTCTGAAAATACACCACTTAATAATTATAAATTAAATGATTCCGTCCTTGATGAATCAAATAGCAGCGACAATATTTCTTCTGAATTATCAGAAGAAGAAAAAATTGCCCAAAAATATCAAAAATTTTTTGAATTATCCAATCCATTTTATTTTCATTCTCTTATTCCTAAAAATAAGGGCGGTAAGCGATTAATAGCAGCACCTAATCCTAAATTAAAAGCTATTCAACATAGAATTCTACATGAAATTTTAGAAAAATTCGAAATGCCTGAATATTGTACTGGTTTTATTACAGGAAGATCAATTTTAGATAATGCTAATATTCACATTAGAGCCAGAAGCATGGTAAAAATAGATCTTAAAAATTTCTTTCCAAGTCTTAATTTTTCTCATGTTTTTGAGGTTTTTCGTGGAATGGGATATAATAGATCAATTTCAGGAATTTTAGCTTGTTTATGTACTGATTATTATCAAGATCCAATACGTTACGCACCTCAAGGCGCCCCTACAAGTCCAATGATTGGTAATTTGTACGCTTTAAAACTAGATAAAAGATTAAAAAGATTATGGGAGAAACAGGGGTTTCAATATTCCCGATATGCTGACGATTTGACTTTTTCATCGAAAGAAGATAAAATTAAAGTCAGGAAATTAATAATTTCTACCTATCAAATTATAAAAGATGAAAAATTAATCCCAAATTATAAAAAAACCAAAGTTTTTCGTAAAGGAAATCGAAAAGAAGTTACAGGTATCGTTGTCAATGATTTCGCAAATATTAACCATCAATGGTTAAATCAACTTCGAGGAGATTTATATAGGTATAATAAATTTGGGTTTTCTACTAATGAAGTGAAGGATGAAATATTAAGTCAATTGCATGGAAAAATTGCATTTCTGAAAATGGTAAATCCTCATAAAGCAGAAAAATTTAGAGATTTATACAAAAATATTAAAAAAAGAGCATAATCCCTGCTAACAGAATTATGGCTAAGATGAGTGATTATTTTGACAGGATTTATCCGTCAAAATAATCACTCATCTTAGAAGGAAAAGCCATATAATTCAGAGAGAGGTACTATCTCGGAATTTTTGGCTTTTCTTTATTGATTAATGTAGATTTTTAATTCCACCACGATGACTCATCGCAGCTCTTGCGACACCAGGGATTATATTATTACTTTTACTTTTTTATTATTTAATATTTGTTGTTTTTCTGAAAACAAAATAAAAAAATTAACAGCAGAGGAGAGGAGATTATTATTAATGCCCTAATAATATCATTGCCCTAGCTCTCCACATAAATCTCCAAAATATCGCAATAAATTTTAAAAATTTAGAAATTCAAGAAAAAGCGGTTTATTATATGTTAGATTCTCTCGAATTTAAGAAAAAAATGGCAAACAATCAAGATAAACTAGAATTAGGACGCTCATATTTCGTATATGCAGAAATTCTATTCCATTTTAATCAAATTCTTGAAGCAGAAACTGCATGTGAAAAATCCATTGAGATAGCAGAATTATCAAATGCAAAGAATTCCGAAAAAATTCTTGTAGATTCATTATTATTAATGACAAAAATAATGGAATCAAATAAAACACAAGGTCCTAATAAAAATGACATTATTGAACAATATTTAGATGAAGCTTTTAAGATAGCAGAAAAAGTTGAATATTGGTCAGGAATAGTCAAAAATTATATAATTAAATCTCAAAGGAATAAGAAACAAAATAAGGCAGATTTAATTACCAAAATATTAGAGACCGCTATAATTTTTGCACAAAAATCAGAAAATTCCAAAGATTATGGAGATATTTATGAAGAATTTGGATTATTTTATTATTCACAAAAAGATTATGAACAAGCAGTGCAATATTTTAAACAGGCTAATGAAAAATATACTCAATCAAATAATCTACTAGATTTGGCCGAAATTTTTTACAATATCGCATGCACTTCATCACTAATGCATTTACCTGAAGAAACAATTATAAATTTAAAGAAAACGATTGAAATAAAACCCTATTACAAAACTATTGCTAAAAAGGATAAAGATTTTGCAGGAATCAATAAGGAAGATATTTTTCTAGATATAATAAAATAAAATCGGCAACACTTCATAATTTTGAGTATCTAAATCCTATCCTTAATAAAATATTAAAAATTCCACCAAAATATTTTATATTATTTATGAAAAACTGTATATAATGGAATTATTAACCATCGTTGCATTAATTTTTTTTTTATCAATATTAATTTATATATATAAGATTTTATCTTCAAATAATGAAAATAAAGATAAAGAATTAATTCTACTCAAAGCTGAAGACAACGAACTTATTCAGAGATCATTGGGAAATTATAATCCTACTGATATTAATTTGTTAAAAAAGGAAAATAACTTATTTCATAGAAAGTATCATAAGATTTACCATAAGGATTCAAAAACTATTATCAAACCATCCGAACAAATTTCAAATCAAAAAAAAAAAAATGATTGGTTTGAAAAAAATCTTAAAAATAACAAATCTCCC
>CAYPTZ010000099.1:0-1642 GCA_964413395.1 uncultured archaeon
TTTCTTTTTGACTGAACGGAGGGCAATAGTTGTGGGGGAATTTACTGAAAAAATGGGATGGTTAAAAAAAAAAACGCTGCATAGAATTATATTTGAAGCAGGATTGCACGAAATGAAAGAATTTGGAATCAATATCCTTCCTGATAAGCGAATATTTACGGGATTTATTAATTTTAATGCTCATAATCAACTTGGAGAAAATGCTACTATACAATTTTTAAAGATGAGACCTGAAATTGGGAAAGTGATTGAAGAACATTTATCCACTTTAAATATTAAAACCCCCGTTACTGATTCAGGGATAGTTTTAGTAGATGATAATACTTTACCTCCTCAAAGATGGTTGAATAAACGGTTTGGAAAGTCAGAAGGAAAACCAAATTTGATAATTTAATGAAAAAAGGGAATTAATCTTCTTCTAGAGGAATTCGAGCTATTACCATTATAGATTTAATTTCATATGATTTAATGGAAAAGTGGATTTTATTTCCCGTAAAATTTACATTTGGATTAATTATATCATTATTATTAATCCGCTCGAGCATATCCACTTCCATTACTTTTTTAATATTAATCAGTGGGCTTATTTCAACAATGCAATCTGTTTCATTTCCTTTATATTCAACACATCTGATAATAAAAGCTAATTCCGCCATTTGTGGATTATAAAACCAATCTGGAGCAGACCGCATAAATCCTTCGATTTCCTTAATACATGTAATTATAACATTATTTTGAGCAATTTTAAAGAAACTGATAGGAGCATGAAGTGCATTTGTAGGGGAATATAGCATCGGAACATTATATTCAAAGGCTGATTTTATGATATCAATATCATCTTCATTTTTTGAAATCATTCCGATAGTCCATGGAATTCGATGAAATCCCTGGTCTAAGAAATGAGATCGATACTTATAATCATTATCCACCATGGCAATTTTTTTATTAGGTGTGATGAATTTAGGTGAACGTAGTAGTGATAATTCAAATTTATTTTGATTTAGACTAAAACTATATTTTCCTTGGGTGAATATTTTTAATCCAATAATATTATCTATATTGCACTCTTCATTTTGAGCTTTCCAGAACGCAAATTGTTGAAATGGATATTCTTTATTTGAATTATTTATTGCTGAGGGAAAGTCATATTTTTGAATTGAGTATGGTTGACCTGTAGTGATTTCGTCAGATTGAATTTTTGAATCAATAATTAATTTTAGAAACTTGTTTTCTTCATGCCAATCAATTAAAGTTTCTCCAAAAATCATTGGAATACCATAATAAAAACTAATTCTCGTATGAATTTGTGAATCATTGTGAGTCTTTTTATATTTTATCATAAGAGTATGGCGTAAGGGTCCATTTTCTTCAATATAAATTTGATCAATTGGTGGAAAATCTAATTCTTCCTGTTCTTCTAATGCAATTCTCAAAGCAGTAGATATTTTCTTATTTTCAGATTTAAGACTATATTTTATTCCATCTTGATTTAAAATATTTTCTGAATTAGCATCATAGCTGAGATGAATTATTTGTCCATTTGATTTTGAAATTTTTATAAAATAATTTTTATGAATGAAAACATAATCTGTTTCATTTTCTTGTATTTGATTTGAAGACTTCCTACTCTGTGGAGGTGATT
>CAYPTZ010000099.1:1652-9018 GCA_964413395.1 uncultured archaeon
TGATTTTAAAAATAACATATTGGCAATTCCATATGCTCCAATTTTTGCACTTTTTGAGTGATATATTAATAGTTTATCTTTTTGTTGATCTTCATATGATTCTAACGGGTTTTTTTGTTTTAATTCATCAATTAAGCGATTAGAAGATTCTATATTCAATTCTTCTAAATCTTGAACTAATTTGGAATTATTTTTCAAATGATTGGTTCCAGGAACTTCTATCATTCCTAAATGAGTCTCTCTGTTTGATAAATAAGGTGAAAAAGATACTTGTTGTACTAATAGAGGGGAATTTTTATGGTCAATTGCATGATTATAAGTTCTTCTAGAAATAACTGAATAACCCGCCCTTTCCCAGCCTAAAGAATTATAAATAGAATAGTAATCATGCTTGGTATTTTGTTTTTGAGAATGAGCGATATTCATAATACCACTTTCTTGACAACTTGAAAGATGATGAAATACTTGATTATAATCTAAGGCTGCATCTCGAATGACTTCACATATAACATTACCAGAAATATTCTGACTATTTTGAAGAAATAAAATTAAACTCCAATCCCGAACTAGTTCATTATGAAAATGTTCTCTTCCTAATAATCCAGAAATAACTGATAAACTTTCCGCTTGATTTAATAAAATTTCTACTGTTCGATTATTTTCTTTAATTATTCCACTTGATATATAAGATCCAAAATTTACAACATTTTTTATTGTATCATCCCAAATAGGGAGTTTATCTGAATATTTTTCTAATTTTAAAAAAAAATCTTGTAGTGAACAATTATGAGTTAATTCTTGTTCTTCCCAGATAATTTTCTCTATAATTTCTTGAGTACTTGGACCCATTTTTTCATTTTCTTCGCCATACAGATATAAGAACAAGGGAATTATCTCGTTTGACATATTTTTTTTAATTTCTGAGATAGATTTTGAAGAATTGAAAATATTATTCATATTTTCTTTTACAATTGAATAATTTTTAGACAAATTTTGCATTATGTGAGTGTTATTATTTTTTGTACAAAGAGATACTAATATTTCGGTTTTATCTTGAGATCTCCAGATAAAATGAATAAAAGGTAGATTTGTCTCTATTTTATTTTCAGAATTCAAAGAATTATCTGTAATATTCTCATTTTCTTCATTCATATCATTAAGATTTAATAATAATAGTTTAGCTCCAGTTTTCTTAAGGATTTGAGGTAAAATCTGTAATTCAGATTTATTTTTATCAAAATAGGCAAATTCTGATAATTTATAAAATTCTTTTGCATTGAATCTTTGTGCATATAATCTTTGTCTTATAATTGATTCTCCATCCACAAGATTTGGATTGAAATCTATTAAACTGCCTCCTAATAAACTCCATCTATTTTCATTAACAAATTCTTTTATTTCCGTAAATAATTCTGGATAATCGAAAAATAACCATTGATAATAAATAGTCGAGGTGGCAGATATATAATAATTTTGAATGTTTTTCATTTGTAGATGGTAAATCGCTCTTGAAAATGATTGTTCATTAATTTTTTCTCTAGAATCAATTTTCCGCCACGCTCCTGTTGCGTGATAGTTTATATTACCACAACAGTGTAAAAATCTTAGAATGTGTGTATTTTTTTCAATTAAAAGCGGTAAATATGATAAATCCTCAATTTTTTCAAAATTCTTAATCATTTTTGATATTAATTTTTTCTTTCTTTGAGGAAATGATATATCTAAAATTTTTTTTTCTGTTGCAGTTCTATTTTTTTCCCAATCCATTTTTTTTCATCAGGATATTTTTTAATGTTATATTGTTAGATAAATTGCAATAATAATGTTAAGGAAAATAAGGAAAATAAAGAAAATAAGTAAAACAAGCTAAAATCAAAAATAAATACTTAAAAAAAAAACAAATTAACATAATAAACTGATAAGGTATTCAAATTAATAAAAAAAATCTTCCAATTTAACTTGGATAAAAGAAGTGACTAATGAGAAATGAAAAGTAATAAAATACAATTATTAGAAAAATATTATGGAGATTATTATTTTCCAGTTAATTGGGAAACTAGAACAAAGAAATCTAGGAATTATTTTGCCGTAATTAAGAAAGGAAATAAAGATTTATTTAGTCGGAAATTTATTAGATCCACTTATCTAGACGATCAAGAAGTTTTTAATATTAGTTCCTTCCCTGAAGGTGCAATAGTTGAACAAAAATGTACTTATGTTAAAGGAACTAAATCAGAAGTTACTTTTGGTGGGTTTTTTATTATATCTTATGATTCTAATGGTATTTCCGCTGAAAAAATTACGCAAAAGGATGCACTTGAATATTTTGATTGCAGGGAAATGTTACCTGAAATTCAAAATGATGTAAAAAATAAATTAAGAGTGAAGTTAGGAATTGTAGTGAGAAAATTGACTCAAAAGTACAGTGAAGAAATAATTGCTGAAGTGCTAACTTCGATTATTGAAGATTATTTTCCCAAACTCTAGTTATTTATCATCCTTTAGATATATTCTTATTATACAAAGTTTTTTGGTATATCTTTCTTTTTCAATACTGATGGTAAGTGTAGCACAAAAAAGAATTTTTTTATCAGACTCTTTTTGGAAATTTAGATACATTTTTGATGATACAGAAATTTTAGATAAATACTACAAGGAAGGACTGCCTAATGATAGCGAAACATTAAAAGTTTATGTCCCCTCTTCATGGTCGTATTATCAAAATAGAAAAAATTTTTATCATTTTGGTCGTGGAATTTATGAAATGTCATTTTATCTACCTTATGCTTGGGGATCAGGTGATGGAAAGAAAATAAAATTAATTTTTGATGGATCAAATTATAAAACCACCATTTGGATTAATGGGAAAAAAGTAGGATTCCACGAAGGGGGATACACCCAATTTTGGTTTACTATTAATGAATTTGTTTCTATTGGAACAGAAAATAAAATTATTGTTGAGGTAGATAATCGATATTTAAAGGAATACCTCCCTTGGGGCACTTCTCCAGAATGGATGATTTATGGGGGAATTTATCGGCCAGTATATTTAAATTTAACTTCTAAAGTCTGTATAGAAGATTATAAAATTACAGATGATTTTCAATTTGATAAGCCCATAGGTCTAAAACCAGAAAAATGGCACTCTCATTTGAATATACGAGTATTAATTAAAAACAATCAACCTCAAAATAAAAAATTTGAAGGAAGTCTTATTTCTATACTAACCAATCATAAAACATCAATTTCATCAGAAACACCTATAAAATTAGAAGAAATTGAAGAGAAATTTATTGATATATCATTAAATATCATAAATCCTGAATTATGGACTCCAGATAATCCTAATTTGTATAATATCGATCTTATATTAGTGAATAAACTAAATCGTGAAGAAATCGATCGTGAAAGAGTATTATGGGGATTTAAAGAGTTTAAAATTATTAAGAATGATTTTTATCTTAATAATTTAAAGATAAACTTACGAGGAATAAGTCGACATGAAGATCATGCCGATGTTGGCTCTTCAATGAATCCTCGTTTGATATATAATGATTTAAATATTATGAAAGAAGCACATATTAATTGTATTCGCACTTCACATTATCCTCCTCAAAAATCTTTGCTTGAATTTGCAGATGAAATGGGATTTTTAGTAATTGAAGAAATTCCTGTTCATAAATTGAAAGATGATAATTTAAATTCTGAAATTTTAGAAAAAGCATCTCAACAAGTTTGGGAGATGATACATCGAGATAAAAATCATTGTTCTATTATTGCTTGGATGATATCAAGCGATTGCGAAACAAGTTCAAAAGAGATATATGAATTTTCCAAAACGCTAATTGAAATATCTAGATCATTAGATCCTTATAGATATCATACCCTTGCCACAAAAAATGTTTTATACGCAAAAACTTTAGATATTGTTGATTTTGTCTGCTTTAATCTCTCTAAATTTTGGTATGATAAATATGATCTCAAACCAGAAAATATTTTTCCTTTGTTTGATGAAATTCAAGAAAAAATTGAAAACCTTCAAAATACTAAACCATTGGTTATTTCTAAATTTGGATCAGGAGCTATTGCAGGCTTTAAATCATTCGCGAATGCTCATTGGAGTGAAAACTATCAACATGATTTGTTGAAAACTTTTTTAGATGTTATTATTGATAAAAAATTTATCGCAGGAACATTAATATGGCATTTCCAAGATTTTCGGTGCAGTCCAAAAGGAGGATTTCAAAATAAACCAAAAGAATATAATAATACAGGAATAGTTGATATTCATCGAAATCCTAAAATAAGCTATAATCTTGTACAAGAGAAATATCTAAAATGGAAAAATCAAAATACTAGTAGTTAATTCATATCATTTGTTTAATTTTTGGTATTATTTTTACATTAAATAATTCCCATATTTTTTTACTATCTTTATTGACTTTCCCAATGATTTTATTAAATGAAGTATGTTCTTTTTGATATTTCTTTATCTGATTATAAACATTTTTATGGTGTTTTTGAATTCTTTCATAATTTAAAGGTAAATCAGAATAAATTGAATTTAGTGAAATTAAAATTTTTTTTGCTTCTTCCTTTTTTACATTCCTATTAATTGCAATTCCACATATATTCATTAAATAGCTGGATTTCATATGGGATTTCATTTTTCTAATTTCATCTTCTATAAAAATTTCAATTCCTTCAAATTTGAATTTTCCACGAGTAATAAATTCTTCAATTTCGTTGATATATTTTTTTTCAAATCTATCAATTATTGCACGAGTTAAAACATCCAATTCATAATATGCTTTTAAATCCAAATCTGGTAAATTAGATAAAAGAAGGGTGCCGTGAATTTGATTTCCCATACTCATTCGCAATTCTGCTTTTCCACGTAGGATTCTAAAAGTTCGATCTTGTCCTCCTATTCCTAATTCATTAAAAAATAGTGAGGAAGCTGATAAAAATCCTGAGATTAATTGTATATCTATTTCTGGTCTACTTTTTGGGGAATTTAAATTATAGTAGAATATACACATACTGTTAAAATGAATATAAAGTTCAATTGTTCCTTCAACCATACTATACATGATTTACATACTAACACTATCTTAAATATATTGCATAAACTAAAGCGAGAATTGAATTCAAGAATACCACTTTTTTATACTTTACTTAAATGAAAATAATTCTATTCAAATGAAAAATAAAAAATTTTTTTTAATATCAAGAATTATATTATATAATTTTCATTTTATTTCAAAAATTTTGATTTAAAAAATTTCGAATTATCCTAACAAAATCAAATAACGAGGTAAATTAAATGCCACGTAAAACAAAATCACAAAAAAAAGAAGAAGTAATAGAATTATTTGAAGAAGTTGAATTTTTATTAGGGAGAATAATAGAAGACAACGGAGTTCCACGAAATATTAGAAAAATTGCCCAAGAATCGACTGAATTTCTCAGTAAACTTGATGATAAGGATAATTCTCCTGCCGTCTGTGCAAGTCAATGTGTTACATCATTAGAAGATGTTGCTCAAGATCTTAATTGTCCTCTTCACACTCGAACGTTAATTTATCAAATTCTTTCAATTTTAGAACAAGTACGAGATTATTAAAAAAAATTTTTTAATTCTCTTTTAAAATAATTTATTCTTTTTTTTAGAAATTCTATATTATTTAATAAAAGAAAAGATAAGTAAAATTATCATAGCTAAACACATATTTATTTCCTAAAAGGCTATTTTAGAGAGGATTTAAAATTTTTAAAATCCTATTACTTTATCAAGGGTTATTAGATGGAATATTGAAACAATAAAAAAACGTAGAAGAATATATTAAATTATCTGCAGAATATAATGGAAGGAAATTAATAGAAATATTACATAAATATCTCGATAAAGGTTCCTCTGTGTTAGAACTTGGAATGGGATCTGGTAAAGATTTAGATATTTTAAACGAATTATATAGTGCAACTGGAATCGATATTTCGAGTATTTTTGTAGATTTATATAAGAAATCTCATCAAAATGCAGATGTATTTATATTGGATGCAAAGAAATTAGACATAAATAGAAAATTTGATTGTATTTATTCCAATAAAACACTTCAACACCTAACTAAATTAGAGTTCAAAAATTCCTTAATAAAACAAAAGGATTTATTGAACAAAAATGGTATACTTTTTCATACATTGTGGCAAGGAGATAAAGAAGAAAAATATGGAAATCTATTATTTGTTTATTATACAATAGAATTTTTAGAGAATCTTGTAAAAAATGATTATAAGATTATAGAAATCGTCTTATATTCAGAAGATGAAACCAATGATTCAATATATATTATATTGAAGAAAAAATAAGATAATATTCAATTTATAAATTCAATATTTGCCGGTTGAATTTATTCGGTATATCCTGATGAGAAATATCCACCTTCAGATGGTTTTTTCTTATCATCTTCATCTAAGAATTGCTCTCTTCTATCACTTTCTTTTTCATTAGATTTAGCATTCATCAATTCTTCATAAAATTTCTTTCCTTGCTTTAAATAATAGATCTGTTTTAAATTTTTAACAGAAAAATACCCCCAAAATGACATTGTAAATATGAAAAAGAATAATCCTAAGGCAGAAGAATGAATAAAAGAAATGAAATATGTAAAAATAAAATATAGAGAAATTACAAACATTATCACAAAATAGGTAAGTTTTTTTTGGGTTATTTTAAGAAAATCTCCTCGTTCTAAACCTAAATAACAGCTACAACAAATTACCGGCATTGTGACATTAAATTTATCTTTATATTGATATGACATTAAGATTGAAAAAGGACGATCAATTTTCATTCCACATAATTGACATCGAATTTTTAAATTTTGACGGTCAGATTCAATTTTATCAATTTCACTTTTTGGAAAGAAACATTTATCATTTTTATAATGATTACAATGTTGACAGTTTAGCATTTTTTCAAATTCGTATGGAAAACGTTTTTTGATATTTGATTGAATAATTTTATCAAAATCTGTTTGTTTTTTGCAATAAGGAATTCCATCATCATCTATATACCACTCGGGTTGCACTAATAAACCATCTAAATTTTGTTCAATATCTTGATCTATATCTTCTTCATTATTTTTTAATAAAATTTCATCTTTAGAATGTACCATTTTATTTTCTCTATTATTTTCCTAAATTATGCTCAATGAATATTCAATGAATAATCAATAGTATATAGTCGTAAAAAATATTTAATTATTAGTCAAATAAATAATTCAATAAAATAAATTTTTAAGATTTTTTAAAAAAAAACTTTAGCACGAGGGTCTGAAGTCCCTCGTTAGAGATAAGTTTCTAT
>CAYPTZ010000100.1:0-9016 GCA_964413395.1 uncultured archaeon
TTGATACAATGTCTTACTATTATTCACAAAACCATCCTAAACCATTAATAGTCCTTGCTGATGCAGGACCTTATTCACTTAAAAATTTGCGTCTTTTAGCACAAAAAGGTACAATTGGTATGATTAATACTCCAAAAAATGTTAAAAAACAGAACATTATTAAACTCAGTGAGAATGTAAGGTTAAATCGTGATTTTTTACCTCCAAATTGGTCGCATGAAGATTGCATTAAAATTTATTACCTCACGACAATAATAGAGCGCCTATTTTCTCATAATACCTTGGTCTATCATGCAAGACGTATGAATGTAAGATGTATTGACCAAGCAGCAAAACACCGCTATATGATCTTAATCCTTGATCTCTTAAAAACACTTGCCTGCCATAAATTGGGCAGAAGTGATTTATTTCAAACGACAACGGCCTTTTCACAGATGAGAAAAGGATATGATACACAATATGTGCAAATGAATTTAGCAAATCATGGATTTAAGTTATTATTACCTTAACCAAACGAAAACATCCGACTCAATACAAATAAGGATATATTTTGAAAAATCGGAAAAATATTCAACAAAAAGAACAAAAAAATAAATTATATGATTTTTGATAGATCCTCATATAATAATATATTCCTTATAACTTGAGCTTAATTTCATATCAAAATCTATAGAAAAATTTCCCATAATCTATTTTAAAGGCCAATTAGTTAGAATTTAACCTAAAAATATTGCTTTGTTTATATTTAATTTAAAAAATTTCATCCAAAACTCATCCCAAACTCTTTCAAATATTTGTACATAATTCATTTATAAAATTGAATAGGGGAAAAAAAAAATTTTTATATTCAATTCCAAGGAAAAAAATATCATGAAAATTTCAAATTTTACAAAATTATTAACTTTAGGGTTATTTAGTCTTTCATTCTTGAGTCTAACTTATGTTTCAGGAGTGTATACTGCAACTACAGGAAATTTTTTTATATGGCAAATAAAAGGTGAAACTGATACAGGTGATAAAATTGATAAACTTTTTAAAGCGAATTTATCCATTAATGTTGATGGTTCGATATTAGGTGTCAGCTGTGAATCCTATGATAGAACAGGGGATGAATTTGAAGTTTCAAATGGGGCACTTGTTGATGCACAAATAATAGAGTTTATTTTTTCTACAGAGATTATTGAGGGATTTAAATCAGCAAATAATACAGAAGAAAAAGAGGTTCACTATGCAGGAAATGATTACAACGCGTATGTATGGGATTCTGAAGAAGAAAAATTGATAATTGCAAAATCATCTGGCATTCTATTAGAATCAAGAGTAGAGGGAAAGAATATCAAATTAGTATCAACAGTAAATCAGAATTTGTTAACCTATTATCCCCCAGGTGGAATCTCAGGATATATATTCATGATGGTTGTGGGAGTTTGTATTATCTCAATTTTACTCATTTCAAAAAAAAAAGGAATATAGATTGATAAATCTTTTTTTTTCTTTTCAGATGGAATAATGTCTCATGAATTAACTAACATATTTTCCTTATTTTACAAATCAAGCTAATTTTCAACTGATTTCTTGCTTTAATTAAAAAAATTTCCTTCAAGGAATCATTAATCTTTAAAAAATGCACATTTTATTCTTCTTAAATTTTGAAGATCTACAAAAATGATAACTATAAAAATAAATTTGTAACATGAAAAAAATGCATACAATAATTGATCTAAAAGACCTATTATAAACTAAATTTTAGCTAAAAATTACCATATATAGAAAAATTTAAGAAACAACTAAAGTGAAATGCAATGCAAAAAAAACTGAAAAAAATAAAAAAATTACCTATATTTTTCTTATTCCTTGTAATTATTTCTGCAGGATCTCTTTTAAATTCATCATTAAGTAATGACATGGGATTATCAAATGAAAAATGGACTAATGAAATATTATCTCCTAAATCTGCAGTTTATGATCCCTTAATCATTAATGCATCAGATCCCAATCAAGATTGGAATGATTATGAAATAAGTTTTGAGGGAAATGGGACAGAATCTAATCCATATGTTATTCAAGGCTTAGATATTGATGCACAAGGCAATGCAGGTATTTCAATTATTGATTCTGATGCTTATGTGATAATTTTTGAATGCTCTGTTAATAATTCAGGAATGGATTTCCTACAAGGTGGAATTACTATTCAAAATTCGGGGAATATTTCTATAATTAGTAGCAATTTCACATCGAATGGAAATGGAATTTCAATTATAAATTCAAAAGCAATACATCTATATAATAATCAAATTGATGATTGTGAAAACCATGGAATAGAGTTGAGAGATACCCGAGATATAACTCTTGGGGCAAATAAAATTGTCGATACTGGTATTTTCTTATTAAATGCAACTAATAATGTAATGGACCCGTCAAATACAATTAATGGCTTATCATTACTATATTATGAAGATATCGATGATTTACGTTTAAATGGAACAGAAATGGGAGACGCAGGCCAAATTATCTTAATAAATTGTGATAATGCAGTAATAAGTAACATGCTAATTACTGAAACAAATTATGCTGTTTATACTGAAAATTGTAATAGTCTAGTAATTGCAGACAACATTTTTGTAGATAATTTTAATGGAGGGATATATATTAAAAATTCTAATGGTCCCACTATTCAAGAAAATACCATCAATTTTAATGGTGGAACGGGAATTTTAGTTGAAAATGTGGTAGGTGGTGTAATTTATCATAATGAAATTAATGCAAATTCACATTATGGAATCGGAGCATACAATTTTAATAATGCAGTGATTGCGACAAATGAACTCGCGGATAATGGAAATGAAGGCATTTATGTGATCGATTCAGAAAATTTGGTTATTTCAGGCAATATACTAATGAATAATGATATATCTTTTGTTAATTCATACAATCATATTATTCCTGCCGATAATACCATTAATGACTATCCATTCTTATATTTCTATAATCAAAATAATATTATTTTTGATGGAAATAACCAAGAATACAGTAAAGTCATGATTATAAATTGTAATAATTCAATAATTAAAAATCTAAGTATTATAGACGGATATAATGGATTATATATGCGAAATTCCCATTTTAATAATCTGAGTCATATAAAAATGGAAGGAAATGAGGAGATTGGTCTTATAATTATTGAATCAACGAATAATAAATTTTCAGAAAATATTTTTTCCTACAATGGTGACCAAGGAATATTACTTTTCTCAGATAATAACACATTTTGGAGAAATTTAATTTTTAATAATGGCCAAAATGGATTTGTTTGTCTGGGAAATTATAACAATGTGACTTCAAACATAATTATGCACAATGTGGGGTCTGATACTGAAGAAAACCAAATTTATGAAGATCCCGGTGCCATTGGTAATATTTGGGTAGATAATATTCTAATTCCTGGAGGAGATATTGATACCGATGAAATGCCTGACGAAGTAGAATTAGAATGGGAAACAAACCCCTTTCTAAATGATACTGATGGAGATGGGCTATCCGACGGAAATGAATGGGAAGATGGCTTGAACCCTCTTTCAGATGATACCGATGATGATGGTTTACATGATGGGGAAGAAATTTTGATCTACCATACTAACGCAACAAATCCTGATACCGATGGAGATACGCTAGGTGATTATTATGAAGTTATTATTTTAAAGTCAAATGCGTCGAATACTGATACGGATGGAGATGGTTTGGGTGATAATTATGAATTAAGTATTGGGACCAATTGTACAGACCCAGATACGGATGACGATGGTTTAAATGATGGATATGAGATCATCATAGGAACTAATGCGACAGATTCAGATACGGATCACGATGATATAACTGATAATATGGAATTAAGTCTTGAAACAGATCCCACAGATCCTGATATGGATGATGATGGCCTTTTGGATGGATTTGAATGGGAAAATGGACTGAATATTACGAATCCAGATACGGACGGTGATGGATTAAATGATTATGATGAAGTAGTCACACATCATACACTTGCAACCAATCCAGATTCAGATGGTGATACATATAATGATAAGGTGGAAATTGATGCAGATACAGATCCCAATGATCCAAATGATTTCCCTAAAGATGAACCGGTTACACCTACCCAAACCACTGAAACAACTCAAACTAATGAATCGGATGAGGGAGGGGGAGTACCAGGATATAATTACATTTTCTTTATGACTCTAGTTTCAATTCTTGGTCTTTTAGTTATTCAAAAATCAAGGAAAATGAACTAAACTTTTTTTTTCTTTTTCCACTTAATGACTTTTTTCTTATTTTGCTAAAACCAATTTCAGACAATAAGATAAGCTTGATTCCCAAACTTTTAACAAATAGGCTTTGGCAGTCCAGTTACTTTGCTTAGATTTCTCAAATTTTTTCCGAATATGTGAGCGACGAGAATCCCAAGGAACAATTTTGTGAACGCGATTTCGTTCATTTTGAAGATAGGTTATGCATTTATGGGTTTGCCAATGATTATAAAATATTAATCCGAGTGTCCAATAAAATTGTCGGCGAGTTGGTTTTTGGGTTCTAGATTTATATAAAAACTTATATTTAATATCTCGAAATCCATTTTCGATACCCCATCGTTCATGATAATCTTGAGCATATTTAATAAATTTTATGGGATACCGATTTGGATTCTCATTTGAACCAATAGAGATGTAAAAAAAAGCAACAGAATGAAGTAAATTTTCTTTTTCTTGCTTTAATTTTGTAAGTTGTTGAGAAAGCTCATAACATTTATCAAAAAGTATCTTTTCCTCTTCATATTTAAATTTTTTACGCCGTCGTTTTCGATTATAAACAAATTTTGCTTTTTTCCTACTGTAACGGGCTTTAAATTTTAAATACTTGCTTTCAGAAGCAGCTAATTGCTCCGTGACATTTTCCATCATATTTTGGAGTGAAGATGCTTGAATTTTTACCATTTCTAATGATCTTTTTGATCTTGAACCATATTCATCAACTAATACCACTTGAGCTACAGATATTTGAAATATTTCATCTACTTTTGGAATGGACTTACTTTCACAAGCTTTTCGTAGTAATTCTGGGCAATAATAGTTTAAATTCATGGATTGAACCGATACAGGAGTAGAAGTCTGAGAAAGCAAAAAATTCCATTTGGATTTTGCTTTTTCCCGAGTAAACTTCCGTGGAGTAATGACACGCAAAAATTGTTCAGAAGCATCAAATCCACGTAAACGGTTAAGATACGAAAGAGCAAATAATTCGGAGTTATAATAACCACTATCCGCTTCTATTAATTCAACATTACTCCCAGAATTTTCTACTACAGCAATTTTTGATTGTAAATGGTTTATCCATGGTTGAAATGAGCGCTGATTATTTTTTACTTTATGATTATTGAGATGTAAGAACCCTAAGTAGGATTGATGCGTTGTATCATAAATTGCAGAATAATTAAAACCACGTTCCCAAGTTTTACGCTGTCCAATGCGAATATAGCTATGTTGATTGTTAGGATATTTACTCGTAGCCCTATCGTGTGTATTATCGATAGCAAGTATTACTTTTGAAGAATGAGCTTTATGTTTCTGGCGAATTTGCATTTGTTGTCTGTAATTCTCTTCTACTTGCCTATCTAATTGAGTTTTTGTTATACATGGAATGTGTGTCTGAATGGTTGTACGAGCGGCCGATAGACTAGAATGAATTGCTTTAGGAGAGGAAATCTTCATTAAACGCTGAATCATCGTGGTTTTGTCCTCGATAACAGCAATTTTTTCCAGTAATTGATAAATAAAATTTGAAATGGAATCTAAAACATCTTTTCCAAAATTAAGTCCTGAATCGGTCAGAATTGAGGTTAATAAGGTTAAAAATATTTGCCGTACTTTCAAAGGGGATGAATGTGGAATTCGTTTTTGTTTTGAAGAAGTCTCCAAGAGTTGTATAAAATTCGTAAATTCTTTATGGAAAGGATTATTGTAATTCATTAGGATTAGAACCTCTTTAGTGAGGGATTGTTGATGGTTTGGTCACTTGATACAATTCTAATCCGCTTTTGAAATTTTTGGTCCATTTTGTTCTCTATGGGAATGGTTATGAAACTCTTCTCGCAAGATCATTGGGATGGATCTTTTTATCTTTAGAGAGAGCCAAATTAAGCAAATAATGAAGGGCTTCAGCCGAAGGCAGGTTGAGATAGATATCAAAATACGGAAAAAAGACAAATTTTGTCGTCCTTAAATTTGATTCTAAAAAAAGTTATTTAGTGTTTTCTATTTTCAATACCCTATGAAAATTAAAAATAATATGTATATCAAAAAAACAATATCATTTTTTATTACAAAATAATTACCTGATTGTAATTTGGATGAGTTCATGATAATATTAAATATAGATAATTTTAATCCAAAATCTTCAACAAAAAAGTAAAAAATCTACATTATTTCTGTAAATTATATAAAAAAAAAAAATTTCATTTGTTTTTTTTAAAAATATGAAAATTGATGCCGCCAATCCCATTTTGTTCTTTTATTCTACATTTCTTCTTCTTTCAAATTCTTTTTAAATAACTATCTCAATATTATTGTATAAAGTCAAAAATTTGGATATTCTGATTTCTTTATTATTAAAACTTTCTATAAGAGTATTAATCTCCTATTTTATCACCCAAAAGAAGAAAAAAAAAAAGGAAAAAAAAAAAAATTACTGTGGTGGTGGTAAAGATGGAATTTCTCCTACATAAAATTGCGCAATTAATAAAGCATCAACAATAGTAACAGTTCCATCTAAATTAACATCTGCTAAAGTTTCATCGATAACAACAGGGTCCCCTACATAAAATTGGGCCACTAACAAAGCATCTACAATTGTTACTGAACCATCATGGTTGACATCTCCAAGGTCAAAAGCAGGAACTACCATAATATTATTGCTTACACCATTTGGAGTTCCAATAGTTGTTGTGGATTCATCAGTTAACGTATCAACGTTGATGTCAATAGCACTTTCTCCAATTGTTTCTGCAGTCCAGGATATTACAATCAAATCAACCATAGCATTTGGATCAACTCCTGCAGCTTCAAATCCAGCAACATTTATCGTTCCAGCAGCGTTGTTTATATTTACTGCGGCTAAAAATCCCCCAGCACTTGCAACTACCCCCGATACTTGAAGAATAGCAGGATCAAACGAAATTATCATACCATATGAAGCCAATCTTTGAACTCCAGAATCAACATATATTGTTGTATCAAAAGCAGCCCCAAGATTTTGGTCTGTAACATCTCCCATCCATACGGTTCCCGCGCTTCCATCGATAACAGTGACTTTTACAGAATCGGAATCAGATTGAGAATCTCCATCAGTCACAGTAATGATATATGTGCTTGAACCAACAGCTAAGCCATCAACCCCTATATCAATAGATACTCCTGAGGTCCATGTTCCAGAATCAACTTCAGTTCCATCCTGTGTGATAGAATAAGTACTTGGATTGTCATCGGTAGCAGTCCAACTTATGGAGTTTCCAGTTTCACCTAATAGATAGGAAATATCAAGAGGTGAATTTAATATTGGTGCAATTAATCCAGTTCCCTCTACAGTCACAGAAACTTCATCAGAATCAGACAGCCCATCAGCATCACTTACGGTTATTTCATAACTGTAAACACCTTCAGATAATCCATCTACTGAAATTGTTATTGAAGCACCATCTACCCATGTTCCAGAATCAACTATTACAGATTCCTGAGTGATTTCATAGGTAGTCGGATTATCATCTTCAGCGACCCAAGTTATTGAATGTCCAGTGGTTCCTTCATTGTAAACAACATTTGCAGGGCTGTTAACTATAGGTTCTTGATTTGAGAGTGGTTCAACACCCCAAACTAATTCTCCTTGATAATACACTGTAACCAATACACTATCTTTAAATGCAGAAGCACTTGCATCAAATGAATAATCATTCCCTTGGTTTAGCGTTGCATAACTAGATGAGTGGATCCGATTTTGAATTTGACCAGTATTGGCACCAGCAGATAAGGTAGAGGCACCAGTAGTAAATCCTAGTTCAAGATAATCCGATGTGGTTCCACTCCCAAAAGAAGTAACAATATTTCCACTTCCCATCTGTGCATAATCAATATCACATACCATATTAGCTAAAGAAGCTTCAGAGGTAAACCAATACCGAATTGTCACATCAGATAAAGCAACAGATATAGTATCATCATTATAAAGATTCATCCAAGGTTTTAATTGGCTAGAAGATGTTGCAGTTTCTGCACATTGATATTGAAGTCGTAAATGAACATCAGGTTCAACAATTTCATCAGTAGTTGCCATTAATTCTTGAGAAGGATCACTCACTTCACCATTTGTATTGATAGCAGTTACAATATAATAGTAGTTGGTATTATCTGTTAATCCTGAATCTAAATAACTACTTGATACTACTGAAGCAATTTCATTTCCAGCGATTGGTGTGACAGCCGGACTTGCACTCCGATATACAACATAGTGATCCATATCTGATTCAGAATTATCATTCCAATCTAATGAAATAGATGAAGTAGTTGAAGCGATTGCCGTCAGGCCAGTTGGAGCTGCTGGAGGTGGAACGGGTGCACCTGTAGTAACGCTAAGTTCTATTGAACCTGTACTTTCATGATCAAATATATCAACGGCAGTCAATACATAATAATAATTAGTTTCAGGTTCCAACCCAGTATCACTATAAGTTGAAATGGAAGAAGTTCCGACGAGATTTGTTGCAATTAATTGCACATTAGGAGTATTACTTCTGTAGATGTTATATTTTGAGAAATCTTCTTCAGTATTATCATTCCAATTTAAATCAACAAAACGTGATCCTACTTCAGTAGCGACTAATCCAGTTGGAGCAGCTGGAGGTTGTCCATCATCTTCCATTGGGAAATACATATGCATCATACCTAAAGCAAGAGCAATATCGGCTTGTGCCCAA
>CAYPTZ010000101.1:0-8997 GCA_964413395.1 uncultured archaeon
TAAAATATAATGTAAAACTAATCCAAAAGAACAAATATCTGATTGTGGAATTAATTTTCGTTTTAAATAAATTTCGGTACTTGAATAACCTGGAGTATAAATCTGCTCAACAGATGCATGAGGAATATCCTTTAATAAGGGTGGTTCTAAATATATGTCCCCAGGATCAAAATTAAGAGAAGCACCATAATCTATCATGACAGGAATAATGACACCTTTTGATTTTATTATCAGTATATTTCCTGGAGAAAAATCCCGATGCATTACACCATGAGAATGTAGAAAATCAAGATAATCACTTAGAGGATAAAATATATTTTTTATTAAGAATCTGAATGGATTTTTTGGTTTATCAATTAAAAATAAATGGAACCATGAATCCAAATCCATTCCTTTCATATAATTAGTAATAATTATAAATTTTGGATTTTTAGGATTATATTCATCAATAAAACTATCTATCAATCTTAAAGTATGAGGAGAATAACGAGATTGAATATTGATAAAAGCCTTTTCACGAATTAAATATTGCTTCATTTCATTAAAATTAGTAAATTTAGAATTCTGTAGTATCTTAATTACAACCTTCCTATTTGTATCTATTTTCTTTCCTATATATAATTCAGAGAAGCCTCCAGATTCAAAATATTCAATAATCTTATAATTACGACAACAACGCAATAAATGTCCAGGTTTTAACAACTTTTTCATTAATAATGTCACTTATTTATACTAAAATTATGTCAAAAAAATGTTTGGTATTATTTTTTTTCTTAATTGAATAAAGATTTTCACTTAATATGAGGCGAATCTCATATATCCTAAAAAAAAAAAATTTATATATTTATTTATTAAAAAAAAAAATATAAAAAGCTTATTATCGATTCTGAACGCTCATTTTATGACATTAACTGCTTATAGTAGGGTAAATATCATATCTTCTCGTTAATCTCAATTCAGACAGGAAGGAATTAAAAATAACATTTAAATAACCATTGGATTTAATAGACCTATGCAAAATGTTTTGACATCTTCAAAAGAAGAATTGTTGACTTATGCAAAAAAACACTATTTTTCCTTGGGTGTTGATGATGGAGCTTCAAGTTTATGCAAAAAAAATTTCCAATATGGCTTAGCAAAGCTCCATTTTTCGCAAGAATCATTAGGAATGGAAGCAAATGCATCCTTTATTTCTACACCAGATGAAACGATTTCAAGAAATAAGAAGAGATGGGAATCTGGATACGGATATGGTGGAAAATTGACCTATGGAGATAAAAAAGATCCACTGGTTTTTGTGGATGTTAAACCTAATGCCTGCGGTATGCTTGTTGGAGGATTAAATGAATTACCTGATCCTTATAAAATTATATCAAAAATTAATAAAATTGTTTCCACTGATATTTATATTGATAATATAAAGCTAAAATGGGATTTTAAAAAAGGAAATCATTTTATCGATATTTTTGAGACAAATAAAACATCGGCAGGAAATTTTTCCGTTCCTGATTATATGTTTGTTATTCATGGATCTGTTCCAGAATTACGTACGGAGACCGAAAAAGGAGTTGGCTTATATTATGATGCTTCTAAAACTCTTTATGAAATGACTAAATCTATTAATACTCCTTTCGGAAAAACATTTTATCTTGATGGAACGAATGCAAAAGAATATTTCAAATTTTTCGAATATGCTAAATGGTTTGCAGCCGAAAAAAGGAAAAAAGTCGCAGAATTATTATTTGGGAAATATGAACTTATTTCTAATCCTATGCATCAAGGTTTACATTCATACGGAGAAGTATTATTAGGAGCTCAACATATTACTGGGGATCCAAAAAAAATATTTCCAGTTGCACTTAGATCAGATCTTCCTTTATATTTAATTAGCGCTCTTCCAAATTTAACTGATGAGCAAATAGATGATTTAGGATTTGAAAATCGGGCAAAAAAATTTGGAATTTTAGATCACCTTCAAAATTTTAATGTTTTACCTCATGGTGGAGGATATGCCCTTCCTCATATAAATTCAGTTCGAAAAGTAGTAGAAATAGATAATGAACGCTATTTTGTATGTGAACAAGAAGTAGAAGAAGGTATTACCATTTTTTCAGATGTAACAGAAACTCAATATATATATCGTGGAAAAAAAATAATTAATAAAATAGAAGAACTCAATTTAGGACAAGTAAAAGTCAAATTACACCCTAAATTTGTGTTAAAAATATAAATTTTAAAAAAAAAAAAGTAATTTTGAAGGAATCAAAATGATACCAAAATACATATTCTTTACAAAAGGGGTTGGAACAGATAAAAAAGAGCTCCAATCTTTTGAATCCGCTTTAAGGGATGCTGGAATCTCTCAATTGAACTTAGTACAAGTTTCATCAATTTTTCCACCAAATTGTAAAGAGATTTCAAGAGAAGAAGGATTAACTAAAATTAGTCCAGGTGAAATCATCTATGTTGTTTTAGCCCGCCACAACTCAAATGAAAAAAATAGACTTGTATCAGCTTCTATAGGTGTAGCAAAACCAAAAGATGAAAAACATTATGGATATTTAAGTGAACACCATTCATATGGTCAAGATAAACAAACAGCGAGCGATTTTGCAGAAGATTTAGCTGCTTCAATGCTAGCAAGTACATTAGGCATACCTTTTGATATCGATGAAGATTATGACACAAAAAAAGAAATTTTTCATATGAGTGATAAAATTGTCGAGACAAAAAGCACAACTTCAACAGCTATTGTTGAAACCGATGGATGCTATACAACTGTTGTTGCAGCCGCAGTTTTTATTATGGAAAAATAACTTTCTTAAAGAGAAAAGACGATGAATGAAACCCTGAAACATTATAATAAGATCCAACCTTACGATCCTTCAAAAAATATCACTGTCGCGGAAGCTTTAAAAGCCCTTTCAAAATGTTCATTCCAAGGTAGGAATTTGGGCAATGCATTACAAATTCTGGAAATTATGGCAAATAATAAAGAATGTCTTAAAGTATTCACTCTTTCAGGAGCAATGATTCCTGCAGGAATGGAAGAAATTATCTGCCAATTAATTGAAAAAAAAGTTATTAATGTAATTGTTACCACGGGAGCAAATATTATACATTCTATTGTTAATTCATTTGATGAAACAAACGAAAAACAAGCTCATTATATTGGATCAGAAAAAGTAGATGATGGAGATTTGTATGAAAAGCGTATTAACAGGATTTATGATACTTTTTTACCCGAAACTGGATTCACCACTGCAGAGCAGGGATTGCTAAATATTATAAAAAAAAAATATGAACCTAATATTCAATACATGGTATCTCCTTCAGAATTCTTTCAATATATTGGTAATAATCTCCCAGGAAGAAGTTTTTTATCAATTGCTTCCCGAAATAATGTTCCAATATTTTGTGGGGCAACTTCTGATTCAGAATTAGGTTTAAATTTAATGAAATATCGCAAAAGAAATAATTTAAATATCCAATTAGATGAATTAAGTGATGTGGAAAATTATGCCAAAATTGTAAAAAAATATCATACATATGGCACAATTATTGTTGGAGGAGGAGTCCCAAGAAATTGGGCCCAACAAATTTTCCCATATTTAGATCAAACTCGAGAAAATAATGATGATAAGACATTTGATGGGTTTAATTACAGTGTTAGATTTCACACTGCCACACAATTGGATGGTGGATTATCAGGATGCACAATTAATGAAAGTATTTCTTGGGGAAAATATTCAAATAACTCAAAACATCAAAGTATTTGGGTAGATGCAACTATAGGG
Source organism: uncultured archaeon (assembly GCA_964413395.1). GTDB lineage: Archaea > Asgardarchaeota > Lokiarchaeia > Sigyniarchaeales > Promethearchaeaceae > Lokiarchaeum. The sequence goes on from CAYPTZ010000101.1 coordinate 3,798, forward strand.
TTACCTTTAATTGTTACAGCTCTATTTCAACAATTAGAAAAATAAGAATCAAAGGTGAAATAATTATACCACGAAAAAATTTCGATAGAAATAAATCTAAAAATCTAGGAAAAAAAAGAGTATCAACTCATAAAAATTCAAAAAGAAGTCCATATAAATCAAAAGATTATATTGATTATGATTTATATGAAGATGAGAATGAAGATTTAATTGATTACTAATCAATCTTTTTTTTTTTTTTTAAAAGGTAAAGATCATGAAATTAAAAAAAATAGATGAAAATAGTTTATTCTATCTATCAAGATATTTTAATAAAAATTTTTGCTCTCTGGAACCTATACGAAATCGACAAGATGGTAAATTGATAAATAGAATACGACGAAAGGCTTTAAATAAGCTTGATGGGGGTTTAAGAATTAATGATCCTCGATTGTTTTATGTTGGCTGCGTTGATTTTATGGTTACTCATTCAAAGGACGATGATGAAAAAAAATTTGTTTTATTAGAGACTAATGGAGGATCATCGAGAGGACTTCTATCTTTATCGGAAGGGCAAATAGAAATTGTCTTTCAAGCTTATAAAGATGCAATAGATCAAAGTTCAGATTGGGAAACTCAAAAAATAATTTTAATTGGAACTATACCTCAAGATGTTTTATTCCAAGAAAAAATCTTACTAATTGAATTTCTTAAAGAAAGATATGAAATGGATGGATATTCAGTTGAAGTATATAATTCTATGAATTTTGATCCAAATAAAAGCAAAAACATTGATATTATTTTCATTATTGCCAATTATCCAAATATTTTAGACCAAATATCATATCGGAACCATTATGTTATATTTAAGGAAGTCGAAGTAGATGTTTTAATCGGAGATGGAATAGCTCGCAGATTCCCAATTTTAAGTGCTTATATAAAAAATAATTGGGATTCGGTAAAAACGATTATAGTCAACCCAATCTATCAAATTTCTGACGATAAAGCAAATACTTACTTAGCAATTCAACAAAATATAGATTTTCTAAAAGAAAATAGAATAAAACAACTAGAATTTGGAAAATTTTTTGATCCCTATAATTTAGAAATAATAATTGAAGATTTAATCAAGAATTCAGATAAAAATTATATCTTGAAACCTTTCGGAGGTTCTGGAGGAGTAGGAATCCAACCAATATCTTCAAAATTTTCGAAAGAACGTGCGGAAGATATTATGGAGAGATCAATTTCAGAATTTTATCAAAAATTTGATTCGCGAAGAACCCCTTTTCCCTATACTATTCAAGAAATGGCAGATTTCAGTCTAATTGAATGGAATAATTCGAAAAGAACTTTTGATATTCGCATTTATGTTATTCAAAAGGATGGATTATTTATCCCTATTGGAGGAGAAGGACGAGTGGCCAAATTACCATACACAGGGACTTTGAAAAAGGAAGAATTTGTTGTAAATATCTCTGGTTTTGGTCAAATTGAAATTGAGCGTGCAATTCCCTTTTCGGATGATGGTTTAAAAACATTAAATCTTTCTGAAGATGATCTTATTGATTTATTTTGTGCCTCATGTAAAATATTTAAAATTATTACCGAGAATCATAAAAAAATCTTAGATTATAAAGATTGGGATAAAAATCTATTTCTTCCTATTAAACCAAAATCAAAACACTTAGAAAAATAATTTCAAGTGAAGGAAAAATAAAATGGATATTGATGATTTATTTGATGTAAAAAAACACTCAAAATTTTTTAGTGAATATTTAAATGAGATTAAGGAATTAACGACAAAATTAAACTTAGATTTAAATATAATCGAATTATCAGAAAAAAGATTCCAAATCCCAATAATTTTTTTAGGCAAAAAAAATCCAAATGCACCATTATTAGTTATTATTAGTGCTCAACATAATGAATTTAATGGGACTTTAGGAATAATGAAATTTCTGACACGAATTGAAGTAGATTATTTAAAGAACTGGAGAAATATAACAAAAGGAGGAATATGTATTATCCCACTTTTGAATATCAAAGGATTTTTAAATGCTAAAAGACGAAATAAATGGGGCTATTTTTCATATCGAACTCAGAAAGAACCCGATAAAATCAATAGAAAAAAAACATCTCTGGCAAAATTAAGAAATAACTTAAATCAAAACTTGATAGAGGCACCTAAAAAAATTAAAAATATTAATTTAAATAGATTTTGGGATAAAATTTTTAATTATGAATTATTCCAGACTCAAAAAAAGCAATTTCCTGAAGAATTAACAAAGATAGGAGAATTTATTCATGATATTCATCAATCGAATAAATCACCTTATGCACCGATCTATATTCTAGATTTTCATGAAACTTCACTAATCACTCGCTATAGGAAAGAAATGGCAAATAAATTAAATTTTCAATATAAAATGGATCATTGGGTCAAATGGTGGGAATTAAAAACGATATTAAAAAGTCTTGATATACCTACCAATTCTGCATTTTCAAATCTTCTCTTTGAAAATATAAGAGAGAAATTAACTAAATTAAATGAAGTCATAGATAAGAGAGGATTCTATTTTTTAGTGCATAAAGAAAATAGTAAAAATTTTGCAAAATATATTGATGAACAAATAATTAGAGATTTTTCTAATGATTTAATGTATCATTATAAAAGATTTTTTACGTTTCCATACCCAATAAAAGGTTCATTATGTCATATTGAAGATAAATTTCAATTTATTCATCCAATTATTATCGAAATGAAAAAAATTTTTACAAATTTTGAATTATTAAATAAAAAAATAAAAAATAATCCAGATTTTAGAGAAATATTAAATTGGAATTTAGATTTTAATTCGAATTTATCTCAACGTATAATAAGTGACACATTGAATTATATTCAAATAAAATATGGAAAGATATAATAGAAATTAATTATAAAGGACACTAAATTCCATTATTTCTCATTAATATATATCCCAAATATCATATTTCACAAAATAAAAAAAATTCTTATTTCTTGCTCTGCTTGTTATATAAATCAATTATTTCATTTGTAGTTGTAATTTGATAAACATCCTTATCATACCTTGTTCGCTGATAAATAGGAAATCGTAATCCATAACCATTAGAATCAGATAATGTTGAACCTGCATCAGATTTATTACTGATAGTCAATTCATCCCCCATAACTTCAATTATCAATTTCGGTTCAAACCAAATGTCGGGCTTATCTTTGCATAAAATATTTTTCAGAGGTTTCTTTAATTCATATTCACGTAAAATATCAGTAATTTCAATCAAATCTTCATCAGTAAATCCTGAACCTATTCGAGTAATGAATTCAAAATTATTTGTTTCAGGATTATAAACTGCACCAAAAAGAGGGCTTAATACACCTTTTCTCCTTCCTTTTCCCCATGAACCACCAATAATAACAACATCAATTGTATCTAACATTTTTGCTCCTTCTAGACCCTTTAATTTGATCCATAAAAATCCACGATTTCCAGCATTATATATGGATCCAACACCGATTTTTTTGTTCATTATTCCCTCTGCACCTTGAGCTCGTGCTTCATTAAAATATTTTACCATTTCATCAATTGAATGAATAAGTTTCATATTTGAAAATCGTAAATGGTCACTTGGTTGGAAAAGCAGTTCTAAATGCTTACGGCGTTCTTCAATAGAATGATCCATGAAATTTGAACTTATGGACTCATCTTCCCTCCTAAAACGTAAATATAATAAATCAAAACAATATAAAGTTACAGGGACCTCTTTAATTATTTTTGTTATATCAAATTTTCTTCTTCTTGTACTGACAACTTGAAAAGGCAACATTTTTTCAAAAAAAGGATCCATCGCAACAATTTCACCTTCGAAAATAACTTCATAGGCATTTATTTCATCTTGAACAGCACTAACCACATCAGGATATTGTTTTGAAATATTTTTCATATGTCGAGAGAATAATATAACATTATTCCCAGATTTATGCACTTGTACTCTTTCTCCATCATATTTGTATTCAGCCATAAAATCCCCTCCACCAAATTTAGCCTGAATTTGTGGATATTGAATCCGAGAAGCTAACATCATTCGAATAGGGACCCCAACTTGAATATTGATCTGCTTTAAAGCGTTTATTCCACCTTCCTGTAAAATTTGAGCAATTTTTCCTAAATTAGGATAAATATTATAACATTTTTCTATAATTTTACGGTTATCTTTAGTTCCAGTAAATGAAAGAGATAATGAATCCATAATTGTCATATCCGCCAATCCTATTCTAAGATTTGATAGTATAATATTAACGATAAATTTGGCACTTTGAGGACTACATCTTCGAATTATACCGAGAATTATATTGATTTTTTGATCTTGACTACCTTCTCCTTTTAGTTGTGATAATTTCGTTAATTCTTTATATAGTTGTCTGATTTCAAAAACTTGTAAAGTATTAGTTGAATTTTTAGTAAATGAATCAATAGAATATGATACTTTTTTAGAAATTCTTTTATTTAGGAAAAATTCAACAGTTTCGCCAACATCACCTAATTCATTAATTTTTTGTTTTATTCTTGAAGGAGTTATGCCTGTGAATTTTACTAAAGTCTGAATAATCATCTTTTCGGCTATACCAAATTTAGGTATATCTTCAATTTCTGAGGCTAATTTTCCCTGTGTCAAATAGATTATTTTTTGTAGATCTTTACCATTTTCTGATTCTCGACAAGTTGTTATCATTTCAGCTAAAATATCTATAATTTTAAGACGTTTCCTAGTTGATGCAATCCGTTCATAGTAATGAACGATTTTATTAAAATCCATTTTATCTGATAATGTATTAGAAAATAAGTTTAAAAAATTCATATATTAGTCTGCTATGAAATAAAAAAAGGAACTAATTTTTTCCCTATATTTTTTCGACTTTTTGCAATATTATATCTTTTTTTTCTTTAGGAATTTCAAAGAATGAACCTGGTAAAAACTTAATCTCGCCTTCCTCAACTTTAAAACTACATATTTTTCCATCCATTTGTTCTAAAGCAATTGTATTCACATCTTTCTTGGAAATCCATAGATCTTTAAATTGACTGAGAACTGCCATGATGACTGCACCTTTTCTCATTTCTTCATTATCTGGTTGAATTATTGTAGTTGCTTCAGTTTCTTTAGGCGACTCATCAATAGGTTTTGGTTGTGGAGAACT
>CAYPTZ010000102.1:0-8931 GCA_964413395.1 uncultured archaeon
CAATTAGGAAGCTATAATATTTCAATTACTTTTAATAATGGTGCAAATTTTGTTGGACAGTCTCTAAATTTATCTGTTGATATTATTTCTGAATATGAATTAACTTTTGAATTAGTATCGAAGTCAGATCCAATCATTCAAGGGAAAAAGGCAGAATTAGTTTACCGAATCACTTACTTAAATGGTTCAGCTGTAATTCCTTTACCTGAAGGTTCAATTATTCATTTTTCTACAAACGTTACAGATATGGATTCAATAACTGCTGAAGTCGGTGCAAATGGGCAAGTAACTTTTAAAGTTATTTTTCCTACTGGTGATTATAAAAATGTTGCAATTAATTTAACCTATGCTGGAGATCTTTATGGGGTAAGAGCTGGGGTATCTCCTTTTGCAATTACTATTGAAAAACCTACAACTATTCCTTTTTGGGTTATATATGCAATAGCTGGACTTGTTGGAGGATTTGCAATGGTAGTCACGGTGAAAAAGAAAATCCTAGATCCAAAGAAACTTCATTATTCTGATATGTTAATGTCAACTGCAACCGTTTTTGATGATGCTATCAATTTGCAACATATCATGATAATCCATAAAGCAACCGGAACTTCATTATACTTTAAGTCATTTTCTGATGAACTGTTAGATCCTGATTTAATTTCTGGATTCTTATCTGCCGTGCAATCCTTTGGAAAAGAACTTAAATCTCAACAATCATTAAATGAGCTTTCTTATGGGGATAAAATCTTACTCTTTTCAGATGGGGATTATATCCGAGTTACTTTAGTATTAACCATATCTGCCTCACCTCATATGAAACGAAATCTTGCTAAATTTGTCGGCATCTTTGAGTCAGAATATAAAGATAAATTAGAAAAATGGCGTGGTCAATTGGACATTTTCCAAAAAGCGGGCCAATTAATTGATGATATTTTAAATACATCTGTTATATTACCTCATCAATTAAATACAAATAAGAAGCTACGCAAAAATTTATCGAAATCTCTATCCAAACATTTGTATTTTATTGCTAAATCGCTAATTAATGAAGAAAAGCAATATGTATTTCTGGCTCAATTATTATCGTTAGGAATTGAACAAACCAAGAAACCTGCTGCTGAGATTATTGTATCCATATTAGATTTGATTGATAATAAGGTGTTAACCCCAATTAGATTGGATGGATTGCCTCAAGAACAAATAACAGAACAAGAATTACGCACATTGCAAGAACAAGTATGGGCAATTCCCAACAAATCAGAAGAAGAGAAATCTGCTTTACTCATCCAAATTTCTAAAATGTCTCCATCTGAACGAGTAGTTATTATCCAATCTTTGCTACAATCAATTACTTTCTCCGCTGAATCAACAGGAGAAGTTATTGAAAGTAAAAAATTCAAAAATGTATCTGAAGCCCGGAGAGAATTAAAAAATCTTGATATTCAAGCAGTAAAACTCCTAAAGAAGAAGGAATTTGAGGGTGCAATTAAAAGATATGAAATTGCAGAACTCATTGCATATCAATGGAATTTAGATGCTGTTGGGAAGAAATATGAAAGTGCAATATTGAATACAATTGTAGCAAAATATAAGTTTGCAATGAAAGAATCTATGAAACAAGGAAAGAAATTAGAAAATGCTCGTACATATGATCAAGCATTAAACCAGTATCAAAATGCTCTTGATTCTGCTCATAGTCTTTTCAAATTAGGTTATTTAGAGGTAGAAGAATCTATCAAATCATTAGTGAAAAAAACCAAATCTTTATCAAAAATTTGTGAGGATGGAAGTGTTAAATGTGTTGAATATATTACCAAGGTAAATCTATTGGATTATCGAAAGAAATTAATTTCGGAATATAAAATCGCTAAAAAAGAAAATGATTTCATTCTGCAGTTAAAATGCGCTACAAAACAAATGATAATTTCTAATTATTTATTTAAGTTCGGTATCGCTTCAGAAACTACAAATATTAAAGATAATCGACAAGAACTTGATTTAATCCGCAAAAAAATGGAAAAAATCAAAGATGAATCTCAAAAGGCAACTATTGAGTCCGTTCTTAATGAATTAGGTGAATCTAAAGTTGTATTTCTTGAGGGGGCAAGCACTTTTGAAAAGAATAAAGATTGGTTAAATGCATTAATCTATTACCAACAATTGATGGAGATTTATTGCCAATTAGGAGATACTGATAATGCTGTGGCCTTATCTGTAAAAATGCAACTTATGCTAACAAAAATTCCTGATCTTCATGAGCACATAACCTACTTGGAGAATGAACGTGAACGACAAGCCAATCAAGTTCATGATCAAAATGCTGCTGATGCTTGTGATTTAAAACTTGAAATGATTCGGAAAGCAACTTTTTCTGAATAATTTTTTTATTTTTTATTTTTAATCTTTTTATAATTATGTCAATTTTACTCAGTAAAATGTATAGTTCTTTGAGTTTAACCCTTTAAAATAGAAAAATTTTTTACAAAGGTAATATTATAAAAAATGTTCATGAACTGAGAGAACGAGTTTTTACATTCTTATTCTTATGCTAATTGAAATTAAATTATACAAAAAATCTCAAAGGTGTTAAAAAATCTCATTAAATCTCGAAACTCTAAAAGTTATAGAAAAGATTAGATTTGGCCTATTATCTCCAGATGAAATTCGTAAAATGTCTGTAGGTCGTATTATTACTGCAGATACTTATGATGAAGATGGCCTTCCAATTAAAAGTGGCCTTATGGATCCAAAATTAGGAACTATCGAACCTGGACAAAAATGCTCAACTTGTGGAAATCGAGTTGGGGCATGTCCTGGGCATTTTGGTCATATTGAGCTAGCTCGACCTGTTGTACATGTAGGTCATGCAAAATTATTATTAAAATTATTACGTGGTGTTTGTACTGATTGCAAACGAGTATTATTAACTGAAGAACAAATGTCTTCTTTTAAAACACGCCATGAAGAACATGTCGAAGTATTTGAAAAACCTGATGATACATTATATGCTGAAATTTTTAAAACTGCCCGTAAATCGAAGGAATGTCCATATTGTGGTGCTCCTAAAAAAAAAATTACTATTGAAAAACCAACTACATTTTATGAAGATGGAGAAAGATTAACTCCTGTAGATATTCGAGAAAGATTGTCCGAACTTATTCCTCGTGATTGTGATTTATTGGGGATTAATCCTGAAACAGCAAGACCAGAATGGATAATATTAACGGTCTTACCTATTCCACCTGTTTGTGTAAGGCCATCAATTACTTTAGATAGTGGAATTCGGTCAGAAGATGATTTGACTCATAAATTAGTGGACGTTATTCGTATAAATCAACGCTTAAGAGAAAATATTGATGCAGGAGCTCCGCAACTTATTGTAGAAGATTTATGGGAATTACTTCAATATCATATCACCACCTATTTCAATAATGAAGTAAGTGGAATACCTCCTGCTAGACATAGATCTGGGAGAGCGTTAAGAACCCTGACTCAACGATTAAAAGGAAAAGAAGGACGGTTTAGAAGCAATTTATCTGGTAAACGGGTAGATTTCTCTGCTCGAACTGTTATTTCTCCAAATCCTCACATTTCACTTAATCAAGTTGGAGTACCTGTAAAAATTGCTAAAATTTTAACTGTTCCTACATATGTTACTGAATTTAATATTGAAGAGATGAAACAAACAGTATTAAATGGGCCTCATAATCATCCTGGTGCAAATTATATCATACGGGAAGATGGAAGAAGAATCGATCTACGTTTTGTAAAAGCAAGGGAAATAGTAGCTTCCACAATTAAACCTGGATTTGTTATTGAGCGTCATTTGAGAGATGGCGATTTAGTATTATTTAATAGGCAACCTTCTCTCCATCGGATGTCAATTATGGCTCATGAAGTAAAAGTTATGCCTGGTCATACTTTCCGATTATCACTAGTAGTATGTCCTCCATATAATGCTGATTTTGATGGAGATGAAATGAATTTACATGTTCCTCAAAGTGAAGAAGCTAGAACAGAAGCAGAATATTTATTAAAAGTACAAGAACATATGATTTCTCCTAGAATGGGTGCTCCAATTATTGGTGGTATTCAAGATTTTATATCTGTGGGGTATATGTTTACTCGAAATGAAAAAGCTGTCGGGATACCTAATGTTTTTAGTCGAAAAGATACTTTTGCATTACTTTATTGGGGCAATGTATTGAAGAATAACCCCGCATTTAATATTGAACAAGATATATTACCTATTAATCCCGATGATCCAAAAGATGATTGGAAATATACTGGAAAATCGATTTTTACATGTATCTTACCTCATGATTTAAATATGGAATTAAAATCTAAATTTTATCGAAGTGAAGAAGGTATTGTAGAGGGTGGAGATGGATACGATCTTATTGTCAATGGAATGATGAAATCTGGAGTTATTGATAAAAATTTGATGGGAGATGGAAAATCCTCAAGTATTCTTCATAGAATTATTCGTGATTACGGAAGTAATCGAGGGAGACAATTCTTAGATGATTTTGTTGGTATGATGGTATGGGTAATTACATTAACTGGATTAACTATGGGAATTGATGAGGTTGATGTTCGTTCTGCTCGAAAAAATATTCATGCTACAATTTATAAATCTTATGCAGATTCACAAAAGCTGATAACTGCCTTTTTCAATGAAGATGAAGAAGTATTACCATGTGCTCCTGGTCGTACATTAAAAGAAACCTTAGAATTAAATTTAATGAGTTTATTAAATAAAGTGCGTGGAGATGCAGGTTCTATTGCGGCTGAATTTTTAGGGGATACGGCCCATTCTGTTATTATGACAAAATCAGGTGCTCGGGGTAATCCTTTAAACCTTGCCCAAATGGCCGCTTGTGTTGGTCAGCAATCTGTCCGGCAAGATAGAATTCATCGAGGTTATATTGATAGAACATTACCTCATTTTAAAGTTAATGATTTATCTCCAGAATCGAGAGGATTTGTGTTAAATTCGTATCGAACTGGATTAAATCCAACAGAATTTTTCTTCCATGCTATGGGAGGAAGGGAAGGATTAGTTGATACCGCAGTACGTACTAGTTCATCAGGATATATGCAACGTCGTTTAGTTAATGCATTACAAGATATGGTCGTTGAAAATGATTTAACAGTTAGAACTTCTGAAAAAAGCATTATTCAATTTAGATATGGAGATGATGGTGTCGATCCAGCAAATTCAGATTCAGGAGATATTATTAATTTTGATCAAGTAATTTTAAAAACTCGAAATTTCAAAAAATTACTTTCAAAAGAATTAGCTATTTCTGAAGATTTGAAAGGAGAAATACATCCTGAATTTCCTGTTAATTATTTCACAGGTGGGCATATAGCTAAAAAAATTGAAAAAATCTTAGAAAAAAAACCCACAACAAAGAAATCAGTTTCAGCCAAAAAAAAAACATCAGTGAAAAAAACTACTGAAAAGAAAAAGGTTTCTAGAAAAAAAACTACAAAGAAGAGTAAAAAAGTAGTATCAATAACAGAAGAATCAACTGAAGAATTAACCAAAGAAGCCCCAATTAAAAAAGAGCCAGCTTCAGATCTTACTTCAAAACCTTTTACATCTTTAACTATTGAAGAAAAATACCAACTCTATAATCAAGAAACTGGAAAAAATGCTATTGTTAGAGGAAGATCAACAAAAATTTATAAAATTTGGGAGAGTTCAAAATCAGATTAAATAATCTGAGATAAGTAGGTGAATAAAATGGCAAAAAAAAAACCATCAAAATCAAAAAAAAAAATTGATACCAATATTGACCCTGAATTAAAGAAAGGATTAGATTTTCTTAGTGCTCAAGGACTTCGTGCTAATTATTTAAAAAAAATTAAAGATATAATTATAGAAGAAGGTTTTAGGGGAGATGAAATTGATTATTTTATTAAAGAAATCTACACAAATTATAAGCGTGCACTAGTTGTCCCTGGTGAGCCTGTTGGAACTGTGGCTGCACAATCAATTGGTGAACCTGGCACACAAATGACTTTAAGAACATTCCATTATGCCGGAGTGTCTGATTTTAGTGTTACTCAGGGTTTACCTAGATTAATCGAGATTGTAGATGCGAGAAGAAATCCAAGTACTCCAATTATGACTATTTATCTAGATGAAAAGCATAGACATGATGTTGAAAAAGCTAAGAAAGTTCATTCTCAAATCGAGCAAATTAAATTTGAAACAATTACAAGTGATGTTGAAATCGATTTAACCGAATATACCTTAAATCTTTCATTTATTGATGATTTACTCGAAGATAAGAATATTTCAATTGATGATATTTTGAAAAAATTAAAGAAATTTAAGAAAAAGGGTAGCATTGATTATGATGAAGAAATGAATATGGTAATTATCAATCCTGAAACTGAAGACTTACAAAAACTTCAAAAATTAAGGGAAAAGACTTTAAAAACCTTAATTCGAGGTGTTCGAGGGATTAATCGAGGTATGATTAAAAATGAGGAAGGTGAATGGGTAATTCAAACAGAAGGTACAAATCTTGGAGATGTATTAACAAAGATTGATGGTGTTGATGCCACAAGAACTTTTTCCAATCATCTTCATGAAATTGAAAAACATCTTGGAATTGAAGCAGCACGTCAAACAATCATCAAGGAAGCAGTATCTGTGTTAGAAGATCAATCTTTGGATGTTAATATCCGGCATTTAAGCTGTATGGCCGATCTCATGTGCGTTTCAGGACAGATTCAGCAAATAGGACGACATGGTATTAGTGGAACAAAAGAATCCGTATTGGCTCGAGCAGCTTTTGAAGTTACTATAAAACAATTGATTAATGCTTCAATTTCTGGTGAAGAAGAGAAATTACAAGGAATCCCAGAAAATGTTATTGTAGGTCAATTAGTGCCAACTATTGGAACTGGTTCCATTGAATTAACAATGGATTTTGAAGAAACAATGAAAATATTAAATAGTCGTAAGATTACTGAAGAAATAGAAGATTAATCGAATATCTTATTTTTGTTATTCCCCTTTTTTTCTAATAGTTCATCCCTCTTTTTAATTTCATCTGATATTTTTTACTCAATTTTAAAAATTTCTTTTCTTTTAGAAAGATAACCAAATCTTCTTATTGAATTTTTAACATGGGAATTAATTGTCATAAAATTTTTTATAAATGAATAATTTATCAAGATAATTTCATTTTGTTATGAAATTGGAAGAATTTAAAATTGAGTTGAATCAGAAATGAGTTATAAACGTGGTCAACAAAAGCTCAAGAGAAGAAAGCGAACCAGTGCAAAATCTTCATTCGATGAGAATAAGGAAATAAATGTTGCAGTGAAAACTGGGAAGACCTTACTTGGTGCAAAAATGGTAATTCGTGAATTATCTATCGGTAGTTTGAAGATGATAATATTGGCACATAATGCACCATCTGAGGTAAAGGATCAAATAAAAATATTAAATAGTTGTTTAGAGAATCCTGTTCCTATTTTCATATCAAAGAACAGCTCCTGGGATTTAGGGGCGACATGCGGTAAACCCTTCTGGATTTCTACAGTTGGAATTTTAAAAGAAGGCGATTCTTCTATTTTGAAGGCTGTGGAGTAATATTTTTTAAAAAAATACTATTGGAGAAAAAAAAATGGCAAGAACAAAATCCCCAAAAGGAGAATACGCTGCTCGTCCATTAGCGAATAAACGAAAAAAATTCCGTTGGAGCGATGTAAATTATAAGCGTAGAGTCCTTCGTATTAAAGAAAAGACAGATCCACTTAAAGCTGCCCCAATGGCTGAAGGCATTGTTTTAGAAAAAATTGGAGTAGAATCAAAACAACCAAATAGTGCTATCAGAAAATGTGTTCGAGTGCAATTACGCAAAAATGGAAAACAAGTCAGTGCCTTTTTACCAGGTGATGCTGCCTTGACTTTTATCGAAGAACATGATGCTGTGCAAGTCGTTGGAATTGGTGGTGCTATGGGTGGTGCTGTCGGAGACCTTCCAGGAATTCGTTGGAAAGTCGTGAAAGTTAATGGTGTCAGTTTAGATGCTTTAATTAAAGGCAAAAAGGAACGCGCCATAAGATAAAACGGTGATTATGAATGGCTCGGAAAAAGAAAGAAGATACACCAGAAGTAGAAGTAGCAGAAGAGAAACCAGAAGTTCAAGAAGAGATTCCTGAAGAAAAATCTGTTGAATCAGATACAAGCGATGATGCTACTGCTAAAAAAGATAAACGAAAAGGAAGAGATTCAAGTATAATGCTTTTCAATCGATGGTCTTTTGAAGGTCTAAAAGTAAAAGATTTAAGCTTAGAAAATTATATCAATTTAACCCCCGTTATTATTCCTCATTCAGGAGGAAAACATCAACATAAGAAATTCTGGAAAACAGAACATATTTCAGTTGTTGAACGCTTCATTAATAAAATTATGACTCCTGGATTAGTCGGAAAACGTATCAAAGGGCGAGGTTCATCTAAGAACATGGGTAAAAAACAAAAGATAATTAAAATTATCTATAATGCATTTGCTCTTATTGAATATAAGACTCAAGAAAACCCTATCCAAGTATTAGTCTCTGCTATTGAGCACGCTGCTCCGCGAGAAGAAACTACAAGAATTTCACTCGGGGGAATTAGTTATCAACAAGCAGTTGATATTGCACCACAAAGAAGAGTGGATCTTGCTTTAAAATTAATAGTCCAAGGGACTGTTGGTCAAGCATACAATAATATTAAGACTGTGGATGAATTATTAGCAAATGAGTTAATTTTATGTGCACGAAATGACACAAATTCCAGATCAGTCAAACGTAAAGATGAAATGGAACGAGTTGCTATTTCTGCTCGATAAAATTTTTTTTTTACATTTCTTTTTTTGTAGGACTAAAGTTTTTTGATCCTTTTAAATCTTCAATACCTTCG
>CAYPTZ010000103.1:0-8912 GCA_964413395.1 uncultured archaeon
AAAAAAAATTAAATTTATTTTAAAGAAAAAGTAAAAAATTAAGATCCACGCATTATTTTCTTCAATCGATCTAACTCTTTCAACATTTCTTCTCTTAACCCACCTAATCCTCCCCCACCTGATGCAGGTGCGGCAGGAGGTGCAGCAGGGCGTGTGGCAAATGCAGGCGATTTTATTGCACCAGGAGGCCCGCTTGGTGGTTGGCCCGGGGCAGGAGGCAGTTTAGGTGCAGGAGGCAATTTAGATCCGCCAGGAGGAGCAGAGGGCGGGCCAGATGGTGGACCTGAGGGCGGTTTAGAGGGCGGACCAGAGGGTGGGCCAGTAGGTGGACCTTTGGGGGGACCTGAGGGTCGTTTAGAAGGCGGACCAGAGGGTGGGCCTTTAGGGGGACCTTTTGGGGGACCGCCACCAGGAGGTCCAGAAGGTGGTCCTTTGGGTACACCACTTGGAGCAGCAGCAGTTGTGGGAGCAGAAGAATCTGCAGCACCTGTCGATAGCATATTAAATAGTAATGAGGCGGCTTTTTCACGTGCATTAACTTTTGTTGGAGCACTACTCGGAGCGGTTGTTTCAACAACGACTGCAGAGGTCTTGGATTTTGCTTTCACTTCTTTTACACGCTTTAAATCCTTCTTAGCTTGATGGATCGATTTTTGAAAAGAAATTAATGCTTTATTTGTAGTCTCTAAAGTATCTGAAAGTTCTTCAAGACCTTCCGTGAGGAACGATATTATCTGACTGAGCTTATCCTTTACCACTAGTAACATCTCGTTTATTTTTGGAGTAAATTCTTTATAATTTGTTATCAAACACGTTTAATTTTTACGATATAACAAATCGATGAAAGAATAATTTTATATTATTGATTTGATCCTCCAATCATTAAAATATTACGTATATAATTTTTCTATACAAATATAGGTTTTTTTTTTTGTCGAAAAACTCACTTTTGTGAAGTATTTCTAAGATCACTATTAACAAATCTTTTATGAGAGTGCAATTTTTATTGCTAGGGAAAAGTTATGATAAAAAAAAATATTAATTCAGTTATAGTCACAGGAGCTTCTTGGGGCGATGAAGGAAAGGGAAAAATTGTAGATTTTTTGGCATCTGAAGCAGATATAGTAGTAAGATATCAAGGAGGAAATAATGCAGGTCATACTGTTATGGTTGAAGGAAAAAAATACAAATTTCATTTAATACCAAGTGGAGCGATCAAGAATAAAACAATTGTTATTGGAAATGGAGTAGTTTTGGATCCAGAAGTACTTTTCATGGAACTAGAAATGCTAAAAGAACAAGGATTCAAAGTTGATATAAAAATATCAGATACAGCTCATATAATATTTCCATTTCATAACTTATTAGACGGTTTAGAAGAAGAATCTAAAGGTAAATATGCTGCAGGAACGACAAAAAAAGGTATTGGTCCAACTTATAGCGATAAAGCAGCTAGATATGGGATAAGAGTTTATGATATACTCCATGAAAATGTATTTAGAAATAAATTTGACCGATTGTATAATCTTAAATTAAAAATGTATAAAGCTTTAATTGGAGAAAATAAAGATTGGGATTTAAAAAAGGAAGATATATTTTTAAAATATCTTGAATTTGGAAAAAAAATGGAACCTTTTGTAATACAAACAGCATACTTTTTAAATGAAGCAATAGATAATGGTAAAAAATTATTATTTGAAGGCGCTCAAGGGACTTTACTTGGTATAGATCACGGAATGTATCCTTATGGGACATCCTCTTGCACATGGGCAGGCGGAGTACCAGCAGGTTCAGGAATAGGTCCTACTAAAATAGATAAAGTTATTGGAGTAATTAAAGCCTATACATCACGAGTTGGAGGAGGTTCGGTTCCGACAGAATTGGAAGGAGATCTCGCGCACAAGATTAGAGAACAGGGACATGAATATGGAACAACAACAGGAAGGCCCCGAAGAGTTGGATGGATCGATTTAGTTAATTTAAAATACGCATCAATGCTAAACAATTATGATGGGTTAGCAATTACTATGTTAGATGCTTTAGAAGGCGTTGAAACCCTTAAAATCTGCTATGCCTATGAATATGAAGGTGAAATATTAAAATCTTGGCCGATACATCCTGAAATTATTGAAAAATGCATACCTAAATATATAGAAATACCAGGATGGTCACCACGTTCATCTGAGAAATGGTCAGATATTGCACATCAAGGGTATGATGCTTTACCTGAAGAAATAAAAAATTATGTTGAAAAATTGGAAGAATTACTCGAAAGAGAAATAATCATAATTTCAATAGGGCCAAATAGAAACGATACAATCATTAGAAAAACGGTTTGGTAATTTTTAATTTAAAATTATTCGAATTAGATTGTTTTTTTTCTTTTTCTTTTTTACCTTTTTATCATTATACAAAGACTAATAACTTCATTTTATTAAAATTATATACAATAAAGTAGAGATGATAATGATATATGGAGAATGATATTTTTTCAAAGATCACGAGTTTGAATTTTAGTGATTGGAAACTACTGGATATTATTTTTAAAGAAATCCCCTATCCAATACTTGCTATTAACAAACACGGAGAAATTGTCATTTGGAATACTGCTTTAGAAATATTAACTAAAGATTTAAAAAATAATATCATCACATATATTGATGATAAAAGTAACCCTTTATTGAGTAAAAAAGATTTTCTCATCTCCCGTTTATTCAGAAAATACAATAATAAACCTATTATCTTTAATCAATTCGTTCAAGAAGAGCAAAATATTATCTGCAAACCTAAAAATCGTATTTTTAATGTCAAAGCAAAATTATTGTATAGTGATGATCAAAAATTAATTGGCGGTATTCAGATATATGAAGATATCTCAAATATGGTTGATGCGGAAATTTCATTAGCTCAAAATGATGACAAGTATGTTAATTTAAATAAAAATAAACGAATTCTTAAACAAGAATACCAGAAAATTATGAATGATATTCCAGATATTATATGGAAAACAGATACTACAGGAAAAACAACTTATATTAGTCCATCAATTACAAAAGTTTTGGGTTATACCCCCAAAGAAATCTTAGAAGTTGATAATTTTTGGTTTAAAACTATACATATAAAAGACCGAGATAAAATTAAGAAAAAATTTGAAGTACTCTTTACTCACAATGAAAATTTCGATGTAGAATATCGAATCAAAACCAAAAATAATAAGTGGGTTTGGCTTCATGATCGTGCATTCGCTACTCCAACTAAAAATGGAAAAATCCATGCAGAAGGAATAGCAATAGATATTTCAAAAAAAAAAGAAATTGAATTAGAATTACAAGCTAAAGATCAAGAATATCGTGATTTAGTTAATAACGCACCCAGTATTATACTAAAAATTAATACAGAACAAAATATTTTATTTGCAAATAATTATACCTCAGAACTCCTTGGATTCACAAACGAAGAGTTGATTGGCCATTCTTTATTGGATACTATTTTTCCAAAAAGTGAAACTTCGGGAAGAGATTTAATAGAAATGGTGAATGATGGGTATAGTAATCCAAATGGCATAATATGCAATATTAATGAAAATATAAAGAAAAATGGGGAAAGTATTTGGATACAATGGTCAAATAATCAGCTTTTTGATGAACAGGGAAATAATGATGGATTTCTCTCAATTGGCAACGATATCACTACAATATTGAAAACACAAAACCTACTAAAAAAAAAAGAACAACAATTACATGAAAGTCAAGAAAGATATCGTATTTTACTTGAAATTTCGAATTTTATCATCTGGACAGCAAATCTAAATTATGATTTATCCTATGTAAACTCCAATGTAAAAGAACTTCTAGGATATGATATGAAAGAATTGACCACAATTTCGATAAAAAATTTCATTACTGCAAAATCAATGAATGATATAACCAATTTAGTTAATTCTGAAATTGAAAATGAAAAAAATAACCCGAGTAAAAAAAGATTTTTTACTATTGAATGTGAATACATTAAAAATGATGGTAAAATAATCCCAGTTGAAAACTTTATGACCTTTTTACATGACATAAATGGAAATATTAGCGGAACAATGGGTATTACTAGAGATATTTCCGAAAGGAAAAAAAAAGAAGAAGAAGAAATAAGGATTCAAAAAATGGAATCCTTAGAAATTTTTGCTGGAGGAATTGCACACGATTATAATAATCTTCTTGCAGCAATATTAGGTAATATTGAACTTCTAAGCCTTGAACCTTTGACAACAGATCAAAAAGAATGCATTTCTGACTTAAATCAAGCAACAAACCAAGCAAGAAAGCTCACTAGACAATTGTTAACATTTACTAAAGGACGAATAAAGAAAAAAGAACTTACTTCCATTCGTAAACTAATAAATCAATCTACATCATTAGCATTAAGAGGATCAAAAATTAAATTATTAGTAGATTATTCAAAAGATGATTTTAATTTAAATGTTAATGTAGGACAAATTAACCAAGTTATGAATAATATATTAATTAATGCAAATCAAGCAATGCCTAATGGTGGGGAAATTAAAATTCAAATTAGTAAACTGGATCATGGAAATTTAATTTCCAGTGCATTAAATGATGAGACATACGCACTAATTCAAATTGAAGATCAGGGTAATGGAATTCCTAAAGCGATTCAAAATAAAATTTTTACTCCCTATTTCACAACTAAAATTAAAGGAAATGGATTAGGATTAGTAAACTCATATAAAATAATTCAAAATCACGGAGGTTATATAAATTTTCAATCAAAAGAAGGAGAAGGAACGACATTTTTTATCTATTTACCTATTTCTAATTAGAACGAATTTTTATTCTTTTATTATTGAATTTTTATACAACATCATTTCTATAAAAATAAATCAGAAAAATTATAATCATTTGAATAATGTTTACACCTAATGAATCAACCTAATTATACACTCAAACCATTGGAAAAATTCAATGGAAGAAAAGGACCCTTAGTATTAGTAATCATGGATGGAGTGGGAATCGGAAAAAAAGATGCCGGAAATGCATTTTATTTAGCCAACCCAACAAATTTAAATAAATGGATTGAAGAATCGAAAGAAAAAAATTTATTCGCAGAATTAAGAGCACATGGCATGGCAGTAGGGCTTCCTTCAGATATGGATATGGGAAATAGTGAAGTGGGCCATAATGCTTTAGGAGCAGGTCAAGTTTTTAGCCAAGGAGCAAAATTAGTTAATGAATCTTTAGATAAAGGAACATTTTTCGAAACAGAAAATTGGAAAAATACTGTTGGGAAAGCTGCCATCAATGATAGGGCAGTTCATTTGATAGGTCTTCTTTCAGATGGTAATGTTCATTCACATATTGATCAATTATTCAAAATTATCGATGGTATTAAACATTCAGGAATAAAAAAAATCAGAGTTCATCCCTTATTAGATGGTCGTGATGTTCCACCAAATTCAGGATTAATCTATATTGATCAACTTGAAGAAAAATTACGTTCTATTGAAATCGATGGTTCAATGGATGCTAAAATTGGTTCTGGTGGAGGTAGAATGTATGTTACGATGGATAGATACGAGTCAGACTGGGAAATTGTAAAGAGAGGATGGGACGCACATGTTCGAGGTGTTGTGGATCCAATTGATATTACCGATAACTATCCAGGTTATTTTAAATCTGCAAGAGAAGCTATCGAAATTGCACGGAAAATATATCCTGAAAAGAAAGATCAATTCAATCCTCCATTTGTGATAATAAAAGATAATAAACCAGTTGGAAAAATGGAAAATGGCGATGTAGTAATCAATTTCAATTTTAGAGGAGATCGAGCCATTGAAATTTCAAAAGCATTTACATTTGACGATTTTACTCCATTTGAAAGAATTTATCGCCCTGAAACAATATATGCTGGCTTGTTACAGTATGATGGAGATGCACATATTCCAAAAATCTTTTTAGTCCCTCCTCCAAATATTACAAATATTTCATCAAATTATTTTTGTGAAATGAAAATTCCAAGCTTTGCAATTGCAGAAACTCATAAATTTGGGCATGTGACTTATTTCTGGAATGGAAATAAAACCGGATACATCAATGAAAATCTTGAAACCTTTGAAGAAATCAAATCCGAACCAAATGAAATGATTGAAGGCCATCCAGAAATGAAAATTTTTGAAGTTACAGACCGATTGTTAGAAATTATTCCTTCAGAGAAATATAAATATATTCGAGTAAATTACGCTAATGGTGATATGGTGGGCCATACAGGAAATATTAATTCATGTATTAAAGCAGTTCAAGCTTTAGACATATGCATGGAAAAAATAATCCAAAAAACATTAGAAATGGACGGAATAATCGTAGTTACAGCAGATCATGGAAATGTTGAAGAAAAACTTGATAAAAAGGGAAAAATGAAAACATCACATACATTGAATCCTGTCCCATTCTTCATCATAGATAAAAATTATAACAATGAATATAAGGTGGATATATCAGATAATAAAGAACCAGGAATTTCAAATGTTATTGCAACTGTAATGAATTTATTAGGTTTTGAAGCACCAGAATTTTATGATAAAAGTCTTATTAAATTTCAATAATTTCGTGATATTTTTTACAATATTTTCGTGATATTTTTTACAATATTTTTTTTTATTGTTCTTTTGCCTATTTCTGACTAGATTCCATTTTTGGTCTAACCAGTTATCTTAATTATAATAATATTTTCATTTCAGGACGTTTTTTAGGAAAAAAAAGAGAAAAGGAATAACGAAATATTTATTTTGGATTTCATGAATATAATCTCATTTCTAATGAATTTTATCCTACTTTTCATAGTATTTGATATGGGAATTATATTTATTTTTGATAAAGTTTAAATTATACCGACAAAAAATAATCTTATCCTTCTTTACAAGGATTCCCGAAAGTAAGTGGAGTACAATGAATAATTTCTGTGTCCAAAATAATTTGGCACATCAAAAAAAAGTTTGTCATTTAGCACGGGGGGAGTAATTCAAGAGCAATCTTGGATTTATTCTTAGGGTCAAGCCATCTTTCAGAGATTTTGGGTTCAAGAAGAATGAAATTCGACCAATTATTGGTTGGGCAAATGAATCGATTTCTTTCTGTCCTATGCCACGAAATATCGTAAACCTTCATAGTAGCTAATGCAGTTAATTCGGGATTTTTTTCCCTATGAGTAATCGAGACCACAGTCTAACCTTACTTAAAGGAATCGTTGAAAAGAAGAGATTTATTGGCCTGAAGGACATTCAGACCAATAGGTTGAATTCAGAAAGCACCTGAATTCGGTGAATATAAATGGTTTACAAGCTAAAAAAACTTTGTTCTAGGGCCACTTCGCCTAAACAAAACATGCAGAAGACACATACTCTACCCATAATTGGCTACGGGATAGGATTTGATGTCCATAAAGATTCAGTAGTTGTATGTATTAGTTCTCAACTACAAAATAATGAAATAATTCAACTAAAAACTCATAGTTTTAAACATGATCCTGTCGGAATCAAAGAAATGTGTCAATTTTTAAGTAAATATGACCAAAACCCCACATTTTTGATGGAATGTACGGGTATTTATCATTTATCTGTATATCATGCTTTGAATTCAGCATTTCCCAAACATAAGGATAAAATCATTGCTATGAATCCATTGCTTATCCATAATCGAATTTCGGACTTGGGGAATAAGAATGATAAAGCAGACGCACAATCATTGTCAGTATTGGCTTTTTATTCGCAGATATTACGTCCGAGTTACGTAGGTTCCATTGAATTTTTCTCTTTAAGAGATTTAATTCGGTCTTACCATAGAAATCAATCTCAAGTTAATAAGTTTAAGAATCGGATTCATCGTCATTTAAATTCTGTGAATCAGAAATTTCCTTTTGATCTTTCTACTGAATGGGGATTGAAATTACTTGATTGGTACTGTAGTAAATCTTGGACATTACTCGAATGCTATAATAGTTTGCTTCAGGAACAATTAAAAGGAAATAAGGCAAAGGTGTTACAACGCTTAGAATCTGAGGCTAACCGCAATGGAGAGATAATCCTGTCGAGCAGAACACAATTTATGATTCAATTTGATTTAGTACGGTTATTATCTTCACAAGAAGCTAATTCAATACTACTCGTTCGTGCCGATCAATCAATAATCAAAGATAAACACATGAAAAATCTGTATGAAAATCTATTAAGAATTCCTGGATTTGGAGCAATAACAGTTCTAACAATCTTAACTGAGATTGGAGATTATACTCGATTTCAAGACAGTAATGCATTTGTGAAATTTTGTGGTGTTGTTCCTAAAATTGAACAAAGCGGTGCATTAAATAAGCGAATGAGAGTAAATCGATTTACAAACAAATTTTTACGCTACGTTCTAACTCAAGCAGCAGGTAGATTGATTAATCAAAAGCAAAAAGATAGTGACTTAGGAAATTATGCATTCAAGCAACGATATTTAAAACAAATGCCTTTTAAGAAAGCATCTATGAAAGTAGCTAATAAAATGGCACGGAAAGTGTATCAAATAATTAATGGATTTGAAGATATGAGTATGACATATGAAATCGAAAAGAAGAGACGGGCAAAAATCCACAATAAGATCAAATCTAAAGGAACAGCGTTAGATCCTGTGTATACACGTGCATTACGTAGAGATATTCAAAATTTCCTGGTATCTCACTCACAAATGCTTAATAGTACTAGTCGGTATCATCTCGTTTCGGGGTTTAAGCGGTTACTTCAGAAATCACAATATATTGCGAATAAAAAGGAATTTGACGATGAAAAAGGTGAAAAGAAAGAAGTATGTAAAAAATAGAAACTTTATCTCTAACGAGAGACTTTAGGCTCTCGTGCTAAAGTTTTTTTT
>CAYPTZ010000104.1:0-8875 GCA_964413395.1 uncultured archaeon
AATCGATATCATTTCGTTCAAAATGAATTGAAATCAATTTTTTCATAAGATCTAGCCTGGAAATATTCATTCCAGGTTCTATTACAATAGATTTTTTTGCCCATTCTTTAGGATTTCCGATACCATATATGCAAGACACAGAGGCAACGACAATTACATCTTGTCGAGTCATTAATGCGTGAGTACTCGCTAAACGATATTTTAATATTTCATCATTTATTGAAGAATCTTTTTCGATATAAGTCCCGGAACTTGGAATATAGGCTTCAGGTTGATAATAGTCAAAATAAGATATGTAATAGTTAACTGAGTTATTTGGAAAGAAATCACAAAATTCTTGGTAAAGTTGTGCCGCTAAGAGTTTATTTGGAGCCATAACTAATGTAGGTAAATTGACTTGCGTAATTACATTTGACATTGTAAATGTTTTACCTGTCCCAGTTGCACCTAGCAGAGTTTGAAATTTATTTTTTTCATTAATTCCTTGAACTAGTTGTTTAATAGCTTCTGGTTGATCTCCTTTAGGAACATAATCAGATACGAGTTTAAATTTTACCATATTACACACTTAAAATAAATTATTGAAAATTGAAAGGATAAATGTATGTTATAACATAATATCGTTTCTTAATTTCAAAATCAAAAATTTTTCATTGAATTTGTATTTCACGATAATATTTTTTTATTTTTTAAGGGTAACAGGTATCTAGTTTTTTATCAATTATCAAAAAGGATCATTTTTTAATGATAATTTGCAATTAGTCATCTTAAAGTATGAAATTAATGATATATATTAATACCTTGCTTATTATTGAAAAAAATCTGAATACATTTATTTTTATTGATAAAGAATTTGAAAATAAAAAAAAAAAAATTTTATTTCATAATAATTATCAATTTAAACTTTGTGATTTCTTTTAATTAGTTCAATACATATAAGAAATCACTAATTCCAATTAGAATTTTTCCAATCATAAAGAATAAAAGGAAAGATTTGAAAAAGAATTAATTCAAAGAAATATTCTACAATTTAGATTAAAGATATGATTTCTACAAAAAACCGAAATAATATTGAAAAAAAGCTAGTTAATCTTTTAATACCTTGTGGAGAATGCAATTATGCAAAAGATGTCCATATTAATGCAGATGGAATCATTATAATTGATTGTTGGAATCAGGGTGAAATTAGATATGATTCAAAGAATGAAGATTTTGAATGCAAAAGCAAAGATATAAAAGATGTTTGCGAAAATTTACTCTTTTTAAAACGAAAATAAAGAAAAAATTTATTGATTTATACTTCTTTTTAATATTATGTCTACCCAAATGCAAAAAAGGAAAAATCGATATAGATTAATGTTTCTTTTAGTTTTCTACCCTATTTATAAAACTATTAATTTTATCTTAGCAAAGGATTATATTTGGGCAATACCATTTCTTATGATTTCCATAATTTATTCTCTCTCAATTATTGTGATAATTAAAAAAACTGAAAACTAACAATCCTTTTTCATTAATATAAATACATTAAATTAGGTAAAAAAAAAATGAATTTAGCTAACTTGATTCCCGAAAAATATTGCCCATTTTGCATGAAAAATAAAATAGATGTGTTCCAGTGTTCATTATGTACCCAAATAACATGCTATAAATGCTTAAAGAAATCAACGGTATATGGTAATTTTTGTCCAGAATGTTTTAATCTTTTATCTCCAAAACAAAAAGATATTTTGGAACAACATAATAAAAAGGTTCATTTTATACGCATTCGTCCAGTGATAATGGCCATTCTCACTTCTATTTTTGGAATCATTGGTTTTACATTGGTTGACAATCTTATAAAAGATGGAATTTCTTCAAAAATTATAATTATTTTTGGATTATTTGCTTTGTTTTTTATTATAAGTTTCCTTCTCTTAAGAAAGTGGAATAGTTGGATTCCAGAAAAACGGACTCTTTTACCTGATATTTAATTTTTAGAAATCATTCAGTATATATATAGATTAATGAAACATTACTTCATTCTCTTTTTTATAATAAATCAAGTTACTTTTTATTCAAAATAATTTTTGGCTTTAAAAAAAAAAAACTCGATTATCTTTCCAAATTTTCACAAAAAAAAAAAAATTTTCATCCATACTTCGAAAAAGTGAATTATTGCAATGAAAAAGGACTTTTTTTCGTTTTTTATTCCATACTTCCTGTTTTTTAGGAAATTTTCGATTTTAGTATCCATAATCTTTAAAAAATGAATTTTCTTGCTTTTAGGAAGTATGAATATCATTTAATTATTTGATTTTTTTTTTGATAGCTGTAAAATTATAAATCAGATCTCTCCTTTAGTGTGAAATTTTAGAGAAAGCTTTAAATAGTTGAAGATTTATTTTTTTAAATATAAAACCGTTTTGTGGGCATTTATGCCTTTCCAATGAGAGATGATCTCAATTTTATGTCAAAATATACATTTTACTCGGGTTATTAACGATTTCTATTATTTTTTTTTCCCACATTCATATTTTTGTCGAGATTTATTACTGCATTGTTCGGTATATTTAAATATTTAGATTCAGTATTAAAATTAAGAATCTAAATAAATTTAGATTTGTATGTAGTTTGAAATTTATTTCAGGATGAAATAATTATGCCATACCAAGCAAAATTTGTGCGTGTCTCAAAAATTAGAGACCTTTTAGTTGAAGGTGACGTAAAGATTCGAGTCGCTGGCGATGCCAAAGAAAAAGTGAACGAGTATCTTGATAAAGCTGTAGCAGCTGCAGTAAAAGATCTTATTGATAAATTACCACGAAAGAGTAAAGGTTCTTCTAAGGGAGAATTGAAAAGAATCACTATTCAAGTTCAAGATTTTGAATAAACTTTTTTTTTATTATCCTATCTTTTTTTCTTCCTTCTATTTTCTCATAAAAACAACACAAAATTGATTAAAGTGTATATTATAAATAAATTCAAATTGATTCTTTTGTTATTTTTTTTTTAATGGGTCAAGATTTGCTTAATAATAATATTTTTAATAAAATTGAAAAAATTGGTTTTATCAATATAGATAGTCTCACATTAGATGAAAAAAGGAAAGCTATTTTAGCAGGTTTTGCTTATTCTACTAATCCTGTCTATAATGGAATGCTTAAAGATTGTTCCTTTATAGATATTATCCCAAAATTACTCTTCTATCCAATTAATTGTAATCAATTGCATACTATTATAAAAATTTCTTCTGATTATAAAATTCCAATCACATTTTCAGGAGGAAAAACCAATCTTTCTGGCGGATTTGCAAATCCATATATGTTAGTAGATTTAGAGAAATTAGAAACTCTTAATGAGCACTATATACTTGATCTTGAGAAAAAAACCATATTGGTAGATCAAAATCTGATGATTTCTGATCTTATAAAATTAGTTAAAACTGAATCTAAAGGAAAATTTATTTTTCCTATCCAGCCAAGTAGTTCATTTAAATTACCCGTGAGAGTTGGAGGCCTAATAAGTACAAACGCCAGCGGAATAACATCTGGCAAATTAGGTGCAATTGAAAATTGGATAGAAAATATTAAAATTTTATCACCTAAGGGGGAACAGATTATATTAGATAAAACCTGTAAAGAATTTAAAAAATATATAGGAAGTATGGGAAAATATGGTGTAATTCTTAATGCAACTATTAGATTAGCAGAAACCCCAGAAAATTTAAAATATTTAATATTATTTGGAAATAATTTAAATGAAATGTTTCAAGGATTGCAAAAGATCCAAGAAAAACAAATATTTCCTTTAGTTAGTGAATTTATTCTTTCAGACCTTCATTTATCAGGACAATTCGCTTCTCTGGATTTAAATAATTCTCTAAAATGGGCAATTTTATTAAAAGGAAAATCCGAAATAGTGCATTTTTTTAAGGATGAATTAAGCAAATTTACTGCTATAAAAAAAAAAACTTTAAACATTTCTGAATTTCAAAATCTATTAGAAGCAAGAACGGC
The DNA here is from genome assembly GCA_964413395.1 of uncultured archaeon. Lineage (GTDB taxonomy): Archaea > Asgardarchaeota > Lokiarchaeia > Sigyniarchaeales > Promethearchaeaceae > Lokiarchaeum. The sequence continues at coordinate 3,999 of CAYPTZ010000104.1, forward strand.
ATTAGCCATTCAAATAAGAGAAAATAACAATTTTGAATCATTTCTCCAATACCCCGGATTTGAAGATTTACTTATTCAACCAAAAGATGCTTTTAACATATTTTTAGAGATAAATCAAATATTGAATCAAAATAACTTTCCCAAAGTACAAATTGGTTATGGACACATCAATTTTAGAAGAGGTAAAGGATTATTACTTCATTTTAGAATCCCAGTTTCAATTAATAAAATAATTCAAAATAAGAATGCAACATCTAGAGAAATTTCATCAATCATTGCTCAATTGAATTATAATTTTATCACAAAATATAATATTATTCCAAAAGCAGAACATAATTTGGGAATTTTAGACATTTGGTATAATAGATCTCAGATAAATATTCTGAAAAATTCAATAGAGAAAAAGGAAGCTTTTCATAATCCTCATTTATTATTATTTGAAGATATTTGTAATAATCTTAATATAAATATTAATAACAAATTTACCTCAACACAAGAAATTCAAGCATTGGAAGAATTATATTATCGATATCTTATTAAAAGTTAGTTTTTCAAAAATAAAAAAAAAATTTACTTTTTTCAAAAAAAGAAAAGAAAACAATTAATAGTAATAAAAAAATCCTAAAATTATTAGTATCTTTATAATATATTAAAAAAAACTCGTGATAAGTATGCCTATAAAATTAGATGATGTACCTTATACAAATTTGTTAGAAAAAAATTATGAGAAAGCTCTCAGTCTTTCTAATAGATACTCTTTTGTTAATTCGAATATTTTACCAATGCTTACAAAAGAAGAATCAGAATTATTCACCGGATTTCAAGATGTATGTAAAAATCTTAATTCTAAATTGAATTTAAATGATGTTTATAATGTTTTCCCGGATTTAGGGGAAAAAAATATGCTTCAACGGATGAATACCTATAATGGAATTGAAGGATCATGTAAAACACATTTTTTACTAGATATGGCGTTATCCGGTTGGGCACCTGAATTAAATTTAGCTACTGCTGCATCTGCAGTATTAGTAGGAAATTCACTATATCATAATCCTAAACGAAATGATTTGCAGGAAAGAGCCTTAAATGAAATTTATGCAGGAACTAAAATTGGAGGGCTTGGAATTACCGAACTAGAACATGGTAGCGATGCGGTAAACATGAAAACTCAGGCAAGCATTGCAGAAAATGGAGATATCACCTACAATGGAACAAAAATTTACACCACTAACGGGGCTGTTGCAGACTATTTCAGTACTTATGGTGTAACTGATATATCAAATCCACGTAGAACTATGATGTTAACTTTATTTAAAAGAGGAGATGAAGGATTAAAATCAGAAAGACTTCGCATTTCAGGCGCACACGGAGTAGGAATCGGTAAAATTACCTATGATAATGTAACAGTTCCTCAAGATCGAATGCTTGCGGCCCCAGGTGAAGGATATAAACGATTATTTAGAGGTTTGACCCCTGAACGATTTGCAATAACCACAGGTATATTAGGTGGTTTATGGGGAGCTTTAGCTTCTGGTACAATTTTTGCACAAACTCGATTTCAATTTGGAAAAACCTTATTTAAATATCAAGGTATTTCAAATGTTTTATCAGATATTTATTCGAAACTTGCAGCTTATACCGCTTTTGCCTTACAAGTTGCTAATTTTTATGATCAAAAGATTGGATCTAAAATTAATAAGGGTGAAACACCAAATCCATTAGATGAAGGAACTGTTGCAGTCATGGCATCACAAGCAAAGTATTTAACAGCAAAATTATCTCATTATGCAACCTATGAAATTGCCCAAATATTTGGAGGACGTGGAACAATCAACGAACCTGGATCTAATAATATCGTTAATCGAGGAGAAAATCTTACCAGAATTATGGAAGTTATTGGTGGACATAGAAACATACAATTGATGATTATTGAAATGGGCTTAAAAATGTCTACAGCAATGTCAATTGGTGGAAATATTAAAAAAGCAAAGAGACAAGAGAAAAAAAGTAAAGATAAACTGATACAGATATTTATAACTCGTGCTGAAAAAATATTAAGTGAAGACAAAGATTTCCTCCCTGAAACTGAAAAATTAACCTTAACAAATGCTCTTTCAAAGCTAAAAGCTGCAATTGAATCAAATAATGATATTGAAGCTGAAGCCTATTCAAAAGTATTACCAAAATTGTTATCAAAAGCAGGAAAAGCAGTATATTTAGCAAAAAAAGCACAAAAATAATTTTTTTTTTTTATGTTATTTCCTTTTCTCCTTATCACTTTTTTCATTTTCATCAATGATTACTTCATTCAATAGCATTTCTAACCACATTGGTAGCTTTAGTTTTTTTAAAGATCTCTCAGGTTTAATTTTTTTTCCTGATTTAAAGAAAGATTTTTTCAAACGATGAGCTAGATATTTAACCACAACATCGTTTTTTACAGCATCCACGAGTGGCTCAATAATTAGAATATTTCTATAAACATCTAGAGCTTCTTTAGCAGCTAGAGAAATTTCATTTGCAGGATATTCTAAAGCTTCAATTAGAGCATTTATAGAATTAGGATCTTTAATTTTAGCTAAAGCTTCGATAGCAACTAAAATCAAATCTTCGTATTCTGACTTTAGAAAATCTAATAAATGAGGTATAGCTTCTTTACATTTAAAATCACCCAAAGTATATGCCACTGCCCCTTGTACCGATATTTCTTCATCATCGAGCATTCTCAACAATTTTGCTTTAATAAGAGGATCTTTATCATAAAATCCTGCACTTAATGCTGCATTTTCTCTGACTTTTGCATTTTTATCTTCAAATGCTTTTAAAAAAGCTTCTGAAGATTTAGGATTAGCAATCATACCAATGGCATCAATCACATGATACCTGTCTCTCCAATTGTCCGAATCTAAAATTTTATGAAGAGAAACAGCAGAATCTAAATCACCAATATTTGCTAATGAAGCCATTGAACAAAACCGAACTTCAGGCGAAGAATCTTCAAGAGATTTAATCAGAGAAGGTATAGCGGAAGTATCTTTAGTCATTCCTAAAACTTCAGCTGCTTTTTTACGAATATCTTCATCTTCATCATTGAATAAATCAGTTACTGGTTGAACAATTTGTTCTCCAAAAAATTCTGGATGAATTAAAATATCTAATACAGTCATTTTTACATCTGAATCTGGAACCAATAATCCCATAAGAAGAGCATCTAGAGCATCTTCTTCATCAGATAAATCCCCTAACTCGTATGCAGCTTGAATTTGTTCAATTGGATTATCCCCTCCAATTAATTTTTCAAAAACAATTTGAACTTTTGAAGAAAAATTATTATTAATGAAGTCCATTAAATTAAATATAGTTATGAAAATATATAACAAAATTGATTTAAGGCACTTACAATGATATGGCAAATTTCACTTTTAATACTACTGATTTTTATCTTCTTTCCACTTTTAGGGCAATCATTATATAAATTAAAGAATAGTACGTTATTTACAATTTATTTAATATTTTCAATAGGATTCTCTATAATTATTTACCTATTAGCATCTCATACTTCTTGGAATGATATTTCTAATATGTGGGAATCATATTTTTCAAATTTATTCCGCTTAAAATTGACATATGTTTTTTCTCTATCAATATTTATTATCGCAGGAATTGGATTTATTGGAGGTATCTTAGAATTTGTTGGGGAACAGACAGAAACTGCAAATGCTTATAAAAAATATGACAAATTTTCTCCTATTAAACTATATTTTTACTTTCAGTTATATGGTTATATTTTTGTGTTTGCAATTTTTGCCTTTTCTCAATTTTTAACTTCATTATTATTTTGGGAGTTTTCAGATGAGAATATACGCTTTTTATTTGATATATTGCTATATCATAATGCGATAATTGCATCTGTTGGCATAATATTATATTCAATGAAAGTTTTTAGATATGGATTTCTATCAATTGAATTTTATCGTTCAGAATTTCATCCATCTGTAGTAAATGCTGGTCCCAAAATTAAAATGTTTCGACAATTTATGGCGTTTATCCTTTGCCCGATAGGATTGTATATTACAGTTTTAATGTTATTATTAATTAAAGATACACCAGATCGGGATGCAAATCTAATAATTGGAAAAACTTTCTTCTTTTTAGCTACAATTATTCATTCAATTTTATTTTATTTATTAAAAGATAAATTTATTGATCAATTAAAACCAATCAGAGATCAATATGAATTAAAAGTAGGCTCAGGCCCAACATCCGAAAGTGAAAAGGAAAAATCTTTAAAAGAAAGTGATAAAGAATTACGATTTACTGATTAATGAATTATAAAATATCTTATTTTTTTTTTATTTAAGTTCTTTTAACATTAACCTACTTTACTTTGAGAAAGTTTTGGTTTATAATGCAAGAACTATTAAATTTACTAAAGTAAATTAAAACAAATATGAAAATTAGTTGTTTAAGAGGGAAAAATTAATGCATTATAGAAAAATTGGAAAGTATGGTCTAAAAATTAGCGAAATTTCAATTGGATCTTGGCTTACTTTTGGAGATTCTATTGAAAAAAAACCCGCATTTAAATGTTTTGACACAGCCATTGAACAGGGAATTAATTTCATAGATTGTGCTGAAGGTTATTCTTCAGGAAAAGCAGAATCATTAATAGGAGAATATCTTTCTCAAGAAACTATCTCTAGGGATAATCTAGTAATATCATCAAAATTATTTTGGCCAATGAGTGAAGACATTAATCGTTGGGGATTATCTCGTAAAAATATAAAAAATTCAATTAAAGGGACATTAGACAGATTACAAACAGATTATGTTGACTTATATTTTTGTCATCGATTTGATAATTCAACTCCCCTTGA
>CAYPTZ010000105.1:0-8813 GCA_964413395.1 uncultured archaeon
TAAACGTGGTTTATCAGCAACTATTAATGAATGGTTGCATTCAGCGGAATATTTAATGGCAAAAGGCAATCATAAGGTTATTTTATGTGAAAGAGGAATTCGAACTTTTGTGAATTCAACCAGAAATACCTTAGATTTATCAGTTATTCCTATACTGAAAATGAAAACCCATCTTCCTATCATAATAGATCCAAGTCATGCTACAGGAAATCGTAATTTGATTATCCCAGTTAGTAAAGCAGCAGTTGTGAGCAATGCAGACGGATTAATAATTGAAGTTCATTGTGATCCAGATAGTGCTTTATGTGATGGAGCTCAATCCTTGACATTAGGATTATTTGAAGATTTAATTCATCAGATAAAACACCTCATTGAAGGGGAATTAAAATTTGTAACTGGTTCTTCGATAGATTTAGACGAGGTTAGAAGAAGAATTAATGTTATAGATAGAGATATAATTGATTTGATATCACGAAGATTTAGTTTAGTTCCAAATATTGTTGAATTTAAACAGAAAAGAAATCTTCCTATTTTCCAACCTGATAGAGAACAAGAATTACATAAAAAATATATTGACTTAGCAACAAAATATAAGATTAATCCAGATTTTATAGTTAATGTCTTTAATCAAATAATTAATGAAAGTCGGAAATTGCAAGCGGAACGGATAAAAAGTGGAACTAAGTAAGGAAAATCTCACTATTGGAATTATTGGTGGAAATGGTCAAATGGGTCAATTTTTTTATAATATGCTTATTGCTGATTCATTTCAAGTAATTATTTCTGACATGAATACAAATATAAGCAATATTGAACTCACCAAAAAATCGAATATAGTGATAATTTCAGTCCCAATAAATAAAACAATTGGTGTAATTAATGAAATTTCTCCTTACTTGACCGATAATCAATTAATAATGGATTTAACCTCAATAAAAAATGGACCGATTAATGAAATGCTAAAATCGGATGCTGATGTAATATCACTCCATCCAATGTTTGGACCTTCAGTAACATCTATTGAGCATCAGACCATTGTTTTAATTCCTGCTCGTGATAGACATAAATGGATCGATAATTTAAGAAATTATTTGAAAAATAAATCAGTAAAATTAAAAATCACCACTTCTGAAAAACATGATAAAATGATGGCATTGATTCAAGTATTGATTCATTTTAATAATATCTCTATAGGACACACTATGTCAAAATTAGGATTTGATATTCATGAAACCTTAGAATATACTAGTCCAATCTATAGGATGGAGTTAGCCATGATTGGAAGAATATTTGCTCAAAGTGGACGATTGTATGGAAATATTCCTATGGAAAATAAATATACTCAAAATATTCTTCTTGAACATAAACTGACATTAGAAGAAATGTCAAAAATTATTCTTACAAAAGATCTCAAAGCTTTTGTAGAAAAATTTGAAAAAACTTCGGAATTTTTTGAAGATTTCAAAGAAAAAGCAATGAACGAAAGCAATTACCTGATAACTCAAATGGTAAATTATAAAGAAAATAATAATATTATAGGAAGTGAAAATAAATGAACTCAAAATTAATAAAACTTGCCACATTAGGGCCAGAAGGAACTTTTTCTCACCAAGTTTCAAATAAAGTTATTAAATATTTATCAAAACATCACAATAATACAGAATTAATTTTTAAAAAAACAATTTCAAAATTATTTGATACAGTAAATAATGGAATTGACATTGCCGTTGTTCCTTTAGAAAATTCTGAAGCAGGATCAATTGGAAATACAATGGATAATTTAATTAAACATAGTTATCAGTCATCTCTAAAAATTATTGCTGAAATAGATGTTACTATTAACCATTATCTTACAGGATATGGAAAAATGGAGGATATAGAAGTGCTCTATGCACACCCTCAATCTTATGCTCAATGTGAATTATTTATTGAGGAAAATTTAAATTCTGTTGAGATTATTAACACATCAAGCAATTCAATATCAGCACAAAAAATAGTCCAGAAAAATGATAAAATATATGGTGCAATAGTGCCTAAGATTTGTACAGAAATTTATAAATTACCAATTATTGCTCCTAAAATTCAAAATTCAAATACAAATACGACTAGATTCATCCTTATCAGCACTAAAGACCATATCAAAGATATTTTCAAATCAAGAATCAAATCAAAATCAACAATAATTTTAGATCCAAGAGATGATCGACCAGGTCTACTATATGATATTCTTCAGGTATTTGCAAATCGATTAGTTAATTTAACAAAAATCGAATCCAGACCATCAAAAGGAAAACTTGGAGATTATATATTTTATTTAGATGTTCAAGCAGATTTATCTCATCCATCATATAACGATTTTTTAGAAGAATTAGGACATTTAGTAGAAGTAGGAAATCTTGGTTCCTATAATAGAATCAATTAACTTTTTTATATTCACCAACTGAAGGCTCAAAAATGATCAAAAAAATAGACTCAAATTCATGTATCGAATTATCAGATTTCGGAAAACATATAATTTTAGAAGATAATAATCTTACTTTTAAACTATTAAAAGGACCTATTAATATTGAATTAGCCATGCCAAGTTCAAAAGTTATGACCCATAGAGCATTTATTGTCGCCGCATTAGCTAATGGACAATCTAGAATCTATAATCCATCAATATGTGAAGACACTCTACTTACTCTTAATGCTTTAAAACAATTAGGAATTAAAATTGAAGAAAATAAAGAATATATTTCAATAACTGGAGCAAATGGAAAATTCAAATCCCCAAAAGAACCTCTTAATTTTAATAATTCTGGAACATCATTGCGTTTTTTTATTACTCTATGCACCTTAGCAGATCAACCTGTAATTCTTACTGGAAATGATTTGATGAAAAAAAGACCTGTAACTCATTTATTATCAGCCCTAAAACAATTAGGCGTAAAAGCAGAATCTTTGGAAGAAGAAGGTTTTCCTCCTGTAAAGATTTATCCAGGGTTACCAGGAGGAACATGTAAATTATCTGGAAATATTAGTAGTCAATATTTCTCTTCTATCTTGTTAAGCTCACCCTTTGCAGAAAAATCAATTACAATAAGAGCAGATACTGAAATAAAATCTCGACCGTACATTGATGTTACAATAGATATAATGAAAAATTTTGGAGTATCAATTGAAAATACAGGATTTGGTCAGAATTTTGCAATAGATAATAACCAACAGTATTCATCTCAAGAATATCATCTAGAAGGGGATTTTTCAAATGCATCGTATTTCTTTGCCGCAATTGCTATATTGGGGGGAAAAATAAAGATACACGGATTGAAAATTGATTCTGCACAGGGAGATAAATTTTTCTTGAAGTGCTTAGAAAGAATGGGCTGTAAAACAATACAAACTCAAGAATATATTGAATTATCTCGCAATCCTAAAGAAAGATTACAAGGTATTTCAATAGATTTAGGAAATTACCCAGATATAGTACAATCTTTATCAATTGTAGCAAGTTTTGCTTCAACCTCTTCATTTATTTCAAATATTTCACATTTAAAATATAAAGAAGTTGATAGAATTAATGCTACAGCTACTGAATTAAGAAAGATCGGAGTAATTGTTGAAACTACAAACGATAATTTAAAAATAATTCCTCCTTCTGAATTCAAAAGTGCTCAAATTAATACTTATGATGATCACCGAATGGCGATGAGCTTCTCAATATTAGCATTTATAATTCCAGATTTGATCATTGAAAATCCATCATGTGTAGAAAAATCTTTCCCAACATTCTATAAATATCTTAACCAGTTTTATGAATCAATCAAATAAATGATACTAATATGAAAAAAATTCTTAAATGTAAATCAAAATTGCTAAAATCTTATGAAATAGTGCTACAAAATGGAATTTTTACGCAAATTATAGATGATTTAGATCCACTACAAAAATATTTAATCATAACCGATTCAAATATTAAAAAAATCTATGGAAATAAATTAAATCAAATATTACTATCAAAAGGAATTTCATCTGATATCATACACTTTGAAGCAGGAGAAGAACAAAAATCATTATTAACATTTTCCCAATTGCATGAAAAAATCGAGTTAAATCTAGATAGAAATTCGTGCATAATTGCCCTTGGAGGCGGAGTTACGGGAGATATGGCAGGATTTGTTGCTTCTACGTATATGAGAGGTATTGATTTCATTCAAATACCTACTTCATTATTATCTATGGTTGACAGCTCAATAGGAGGAAAATTGGGTGTAAATACATCAATTGGAAAAAATTGTGTGGGTCTTTTTAATAATCCAAAAAAAGTTTATATAGATCCAACTTTAATTACAACACTTCCCCGAGAGTATTTCATCGATGGAATGGGGGAAGTGATCAAACATGGAATAATTTCTGATAAGAAATATTTTAATTTCTTAGTTACAAAATCAAAAGAAATCAATAGCTTGGAATTAAATACAATATTTGATATGATTTTTGATTCCATTGCATTTAAAGTTAAGATAGTTGAAGAAGATGAAAAGGAAGCAGGGTTGAGAAAGATTTTGAATTTTGGACACACAATTGGGCATTCTTTAGAAGAAACAATAGGCTATAATAATATTTCTCATGGATATGCAGTATCAATTGGAATGAATGCAGCATTATATCTTTCATTAAAACGTGAGATGATAAGTCAAAATTTATTTATTCAAATTCAATCAGTATTAAAGAATTTTAATCTACCCTTGTATATCTCTGATCTAAAATTAAAAGCAGAAAAAGAAGAAATCTTTAAAAACTTAAGTAATGATAAAAAAAATGAACAAAATACAATAGTTTTTGTTCTTATCAATGGTATTGGATCACCAATTATTGTAAAAGATCTTACAACGAACGAAATAAAGGAGGCAATTAATTATGTCATCAAAAATCGTAATATGCATTAAAGGAAATTCATTAGATGATATTTTAAATCAATCATATACAGTAAATGATCTAGATATTATTGATATTATTGAAATAAGAATAGATTCTATAGCACCTGAAAACTATAGTGAAGAAAATATTAAAAATATTAAAGAAACTTTTGCAAAACCATTAATTTTTACCTGCAGAACTGAAAAATTTGGAGGATTTAGATCTATTGATGTTCAAGATCAAGTCCAAGCGTACCAAACGGCAATAAATCTTGATTTTGAATATATTGATATTGATCTCAGAACTGCATTGAAACCAGAATTTACCCAATTATTATCTAAAATCCCAAAATTAACAAATTTAATTTTATCTTATCATAATTTTGAACATACTGATAAAGATGACATTATTTTTCATTATGAGAAAATTAGCAATTTAAATCCTAAAATAATTAAGATAGTAACCTTTGTTCAGAATGCAAAGCAAGCATCTTTACTTGATGAAATTCAGTGTAACTTATTTGAAAATATACAAAAAAATGAAATTGCAATTTTTGGGATGGGAATAGAAGGAAAAATTAGCCGAGTAAAAGGTTTTATTCTTGGAAATGAATTAACATATCTTTCCTTATCATCATTAGAAAAAACAGCACCAGGACAACTTGATTATCGTGATTTCCAAGATTTGGCTAAAGAAATGATCAATAATGAGATTTCCGTAAAAGATATTTTTGGAAGATCCTTAAAAATAGCCCATTATGGAGCATCGCATAGTAAACAAATTAGCGCTAAAGTTTTTGGATTCCCTAAAGGAATCAAAGTTGATTCTGAAAAAATCCAAAATGAACTTGAACGAAGAAGACCGGGAAGAACTTCAATAAATACACCTCGGAATGAAAAAGATCTCTTTGAATTTACATCTGGAGTGAAAGATGGTGTAACCACAGGAGAATTATTAGAAATTACAATCCCAAATACAGATACACGATCTAAAGATTATTCGATTTTTAAAAAGATCCCAAGACCTTCTCAAGTAGATTATCCTGCATTACTTCGATATGGTAAATTTTTTGATTTAAGAGGTTCTGGAAGATTTTCAGGCAGAATGACTGCACCCCTAGTTGCTATTGGAGCTATTGCAAAAGATATCCTCAAAAAGAGGAATATCATAATTGGCGCATATACATCTCAAATTGGCAGTATAGCAGATGAAGATGATTATCCTGTTTCTGTTATTCAAGATCAAGTTGATTCAAATATTATACGGGGAATTAATAAAAATAAAGTAACTAAAATGCTGAAGTTAGTTAATCAAGTAAAGGATGATAATGATTCAATTGGAGGAATAATCACTGTTAAAATTGAAGGATTTCCAAAAGGAATAGGAAATCCTTGGTTTCATTCATTAGAAGGTGAAATTGCAAAAGCAATGTTATCAATTCCAGCTACACGAGGTATAGAATTTGGGGCAGGTTTTAAAGCCGCAAAAATGCGCGGATCATCACATAATGACACATATATTTGGAAAAATAACAATATTGATACAAAATCCAATAATTGTGGAGGAATTATAGGAGGAATTTCAATTGGAACTCCAATAATATTTCGAGTAGCAATAAAACCTACCGCTTCTATTGGAAAAATCCAACATACCCTAAATATCACAACAAATAAAATAGAAGATTTAAAAATTGAAGGAAGGCATGATCCATGTATAGTACCACGGGCAGTTGTTGTTTTAGAAGCTATGACAGCAATACTATTACTCGATGAATTATTGACTGCAAAAAAAATAAAACAATGATTTCTTTGAATAATTCACTTTTTTTCATTTTTCTATAATTCACTAAGGAATCATTACTGTAGCTTTTCCTTCAGTAACCACTTCTTCTTTCTGGTTTTTTACTATTGTGTCAAGAATTACAAGCTGCATAGAAGGCTTTCCATCTTTTTTTTTTATGATTTTATCCTTTACTTGGACTGTAGCAGTTAATGTATCGCCAATAAATACAGGTTTTTTAAATTTACAATATTGATCCAAATATAAGGCTCCAGAACCAGGAAGTTGAGTCCCTAGTACACAAGAAATTAATCCTAAACTAAATGCTCCATGCACTAATCGTCTTCCAAACATACTTTTTTTAGCAAATTTATCATCCACATGAATTGGGTTAAAATCCCCTGTAATTTCTGCAAATTTTAAAACTAATTCATCAGTTGTTGCTTTTGAAAATGAAGCAAAATCTCCTATCTTAATTTCCTCAAAAATAGCTGTTTTAATATTTTCCATATTTAGTATTAATCAACCCTTTTTTTTTTAATTTTCTCTATTTACATGTGAAATCGAACTATAATTTACTCAAGGAAATATTATCATATTATATAGCAGAAAACTTGAAATAAAACTTGTTAACTTAAAAATGGTTCAATAATTTTACTTAAAATATCATATCCGTCATTATTCAGGTGCAATCCATCTTCCGTTATTTCTTTTTTAAGAAACTTATTTGAATCACGAAGATTTTCAGAAATATCAATATATTTAAAACTATATTTGATAAGTAATTTTTTTAAACCCTGATTTGTTACATCAATATCTTTATTTTTATTTATTCGACCATTAAAATTTGTATAATCTACTTCTATTGTTGGATTAGTTGGTAAAATACTCAGAATAAAAAGATTTAATTTTGGTAATTTTTCGAGGATTAGAGAGATTAACTTTTCATATATTGAAAGAATATAATTTGGAGTAATATTTTCATCCCCCAAATCATTTGTCCCTATCAAAATGAACAATTTTAGAGGTTTAAGTGAAATTACATCGGGTTCTAATCTTTGTATTAAACCGCTAACAGTATCACCACCCCTACCTTTATTAATTAAATGAAAATTGGGGTAATATTGATCAAGATTAAAACATTCAATAATTGAATCTCCAAAAAAAATGATTTTTTTTTCGAAGGAAAGATTTGAATTTTGAGTCATTAATTCTCAATTTAATTTATGATTCTTTCAATTTAATGATTTTAAAAAAGATATCGAGAAAAAAAAACAATTTAATACTAAAAATATCAAATTAAACAAACGAATGTATTATATCCTAAAATAATTCTTTATACTAAAATTTGAAGAATAATTTTGGATTTTAAGAGAGTAAAACTCACTTAAATTCATACATTAATGTTTAATAACGAAAAATAATAAATATAAAAAAATAAATAGTTTAAAAGTAATTTTATTTATATATAATATATAAAAGAATAATTTATTAAAAATTCATTTCTTTTTTAAGATAATATAAAATAATGTAATCAAAAAAGGATTCAATAAAATGCCAAGAGAATTAGATCAAAATAAATATTTTTATGCAAAAACTCTTTTATCCCAGAATTTATCTATTTATGAAATTCGGAAAGAATTACGGAAAATTTTTGGATCTGGCATTTCACCGAATCGTTTGGTAGAATTAAAAAATGAAAAGAAGGAAATTCTTGAAAATGGAGATAATGATGAATCTAAAAATTTATTAATTCAAAAATCTAAGTTTAAATCAAAAAATTTTAGTGAATTTACTCAATCTGAATTATTTAATTCAATGATTGCAAAATTAGAAGCAAAACTCGATCAACAAGCAATTTTAATCCAACAATTTTGGAATAAATTTGAAAAATATGGAAAATCTTTTGAATTTTGGCAAAAACGGTTTAATGAACTTGAAAAATATGAAAGAGAACAAAAGGAACTATCCGATGGAGATTTTCTAAATGATCGAAAATTAAGAGTTTTAACATATCTTTCAAAAAAGAAGGAAATACCAAATTCAATTACAATATCTGAAGATATTGGAATTGATATAAGAATTATCGAAATAATAATGAAAGAACTAAAACCAATTTTTAAAAAAGTTAT
>CAYPTZ010000106.1:0-7485 GCA_964413395.1 uncultured archaeon
AATTCGCTTAAATGTTTCAATCATCCTACTGATGGAATTGTATTTGATACTGCTCTTAAAATGGATGAATCAATTTGTCCTAAAATGTTTCAATCATCCTACTGATGGAATTGTATTTGATACCCTCTCTAATACCCAAAAAAACGCATGGAATTCAATTTGAAAATTGACATCTAAAATACAGCTTAGACTTTTTCTGCTAAATAAGTTGTGCCGGGAGATCCAATATTTTCAATTTTTTAGGAAATCATTGATTTTAGCAAAAGCTTCAGCGGTAATGAATTTTGAACGAATATACAAGATAATTGCAAAAATTTTTCGTCCTAATATAATATCGTGGATCGATTTTTTAAAGTTTTAGTTATAAAGACCCACGAAAAAAAAATTTTTAATTCTTTAGGATATGATCACGTAAAACATTATGATTGCCTCGGAATCGTGAAATAGATCCCTTTAAGTATCAAGAAATATTATTTTGATTAAAATTGGAAGATATTTCCAAAATATTGAAATAATATGACTTTTTCTTAAGAATTTTCTCAATCCGATTTGGTACGAGACACGAAAAAAGAAAATCAATAGCTTTTTTTCTTCTCATAACATATTTACAAATATATCATTTTCTATCCAGTGAATCATCATGTGCCAGATTAACTCTCGAATTATCCTTTATAATGTAGGCAACCGGGATATTACTTTCAAAAATGTACAAAATGCATCATATCGAGAGATGACGGAGAAAATTCTTTCTTCCCGAAATAATATACGCGAAAATCTCTCATTACAAGAATATTCCCTGCCAATCATGACCTGCCTTATCCAATTTCTGAGAAAAGAATATGAAAATCTTTTTCCCTCTCGATCAACTGCTGATTTTCAAGCGTTTCAACACCAATATCAGATAATCTTATTTGCGACCAATCAATCTTCCCTTCATGAAAAGGACACTATTTTTGCCGCTCAAATTCTCCAACATCATTTAAAACAGACGTTTCCGGTGATGGACATTTCGATCAATAATATATCGAATAATCCTGCAGATTATGATCTGATGTATAAGTATTTTTCGAGTTCTCTTCGAGGGTTGAAAAATTTAGAAAAAAAAAAAAAAATGGATTCTAGGGTTTATCTTGCGTTAGGGCCAGGGACACCAGCTATGAATGCAGCTTTGATAATTAATGGATTAGAACTTTATGGGGATAAATGCGAAGCCTTATACATCAATTTTGGAGAAGAATCATTTCATGAACTTCATCTCCCCTATCTCTTAAACGCTGAAAAAATCAAATCGTATTATAATCTTTTAAAAGAGAGACATTATATTTCGGCAGCGATAGATCTCCGTCAGCAATATCCCGAAATTAAATCAATTCTTTTTGTGAATTCATGGGAGAATTATCTTGATGAAATCGAGAAAGCACGGGCAGCCTTTGATTTTCAAACGGTAGTCTCAAATTTAGAAAAAATCTTGAAATTTCCTTTGGAAAGTAAAAAAAAAAGTAAATTCGAAAAATTAATGCAAAATTATTTACCATTGGCAAATGCTCAAAATCAAGACAAAAAAATGAAAACAAAATGGAATGAAGAAGTCTCTTCGTTATCTCCTCAATATTATACCACTTCTATCGCTTTTCTCCAAGAAATGCTCTACAATTTGAAAATTAAATTAGAACAATACAATTATATTGATAGTATAGGACGAATTTTCCGCTTGGAAGAAGGCCTCTTTCGATTACTCGTGGAAATGTGCTTTAACATTAATACAAATAATATTGCGGGTACTTCTGACCATTTTTCCAACGAAATTGAACAACGACTACCATTAAAAGCCTTCTTAGAACAACAAAAAATCCGCTATCATGAGCCAAATCACTATAATTTAAAACATATGATCAAATTTATCATTGAAAATCCTTCAGAGCCAACGTACATTCAGGCCACCAAAAGTCCATTACCTTTTAAAATCGTTACTAATCTGATAAAAATTCAAAAAATTGATGATATTATTGAAAAATTTAGAGATATGCGAAATCAATCGATTTTAGCCCATGGGTTTAATTCTGTCTCAAAAAAGGGGATATTGGAAATTATTGATCAGTATACAGCAAAAGAAATGGATAATCTTAAAAAACCCTTAAATCAAGGAGAAAACCCCAACATAATCACTCTCTTTGGAAAAGAAATACAACAATTTCGGAATACAGAAAATATTGTAAAGATACTTTTACTCTTTGCTCAAAAAATGTATGATATCTGTATAAATTGCTACAATATTATGAAGTTCAACCAAAACAAGTAAGGGTCATGAAAAAAGGAACTTTCATAATTTATTTCTCGATTCAGATAAAAATAAAAAACATAATAAAATCATATTTTTTCTTGAATATTTTGAATATGATTAAGAAATTAAGAGATTTCTCATATCATATAATAAAATTTTATTATTTCCTTTGATCACATAATGTGCTTTACATTTCAGATTCCTTGCAGAAATTCCTGCCCCAATCGCCATCAGATTAGTCCCTCCTGTCAATCCAAAATATAATTCTTGATCTGGATCTTTTTCTATTATTCTGGTGCCAACTGAAATCATCATTTTACATATATTATTGAGCGCATTCGTATGAAAAGGGTTTACTAAATGGTAACAACAGGTGATCCCCCCTTTTCTTATTTCTTCAATTAAGGGAAAAATTGTATTTTCTAAAGTTTCGGAACATATCAAATCAATTTTTATTGGTTTAAATTTGTCAATTATCTTGTAGATATGACCATGAGAGTTACCCACTAATAGAATCTGAGAATTTTTCAATGAATTTCTGCCTCCTAATATAAAATTATTTCTGCATTTTCTTTTTCTGCGATGCCTTGGGCTTTTTTAATCTTTGAAGAATTTTCCAAAGGATCAAAATTAATAACGAGATATTTTTTATCCACCTTTTTATTACCCGCAACCCAAATATGGAACCCATTTTTTTCTTTCACATATTTTAAATTTGAGTTAACACCTTCAGGGGATAAAGTGACATTTAATGATGTATTTATCGCAAACGGATATAGATTTATATTTTCCTTTGACAGAACATATGATTTTAACGCAGTCAGGTCTATATATTCCATATATTTAGATAGTGGTAAATTAAAATGAAAATTTGGTTTAATTTCATGATTTTCTTTAATAATGATTTCATTTGCAGTGATGGGTTTTTCGCTTTTTTCAAATATTTTAATCTTCATATTTATAATATCTTTCATTTCAACATCTTTCTTCCCGATTTCTTCGGCATTTTCAAACCAAAATTGAAAAATCCTTTTTAACTCTTTAATCAAGGTAATATCCTCTAATATTACTCCTGATTCGTAACCTTGTTCCATCCCTTGATTTTCAAAATTGGCGGAAAAAATTGCTGCAAAATCATCGGTGATGAAAAACTTGGCATGTTGAAGGAAATTGAACTTAATTTCACATCCTTTATCTAAAAATCCAAGAATTGCCTCATAATTCTTTTCTCGATTTGTTAGTAAAATCCTACATTTATGATTGGCTCTTTCCATTATATTATTTGAAATTTCATTATCTAAACTGAAATTCCAAGAACTAATCCAAAATTCTTCTGGATTATTATTTTTAATATAATCCAATAAAGATTTCTTGATAGTTTTTGAATCCGAAGTGGTCCAGATAACTTTTTGATTACTTTCTTCTAACTGTCCTTCCTTTGAAGATAATGGTTCAAGGATTGATTTTTGACTGATTTCGTCAAAGATAAATTGATGATTGGATTCAATCCAAAACCCAAATTTAAATTGTCTAAACAAATCATTGGTTTGGGGCCCATCCAATCGAATGGCAATTTCATTATTCCTTGTTAATGGACGTTTTGCTATATTTGCAGTTAAAAAAAAACCTTGAGAATTTTCAGTGTTAGGATCAACAATGATATATTTGGCATGAAATCCTCCTGACCGAATATGCATAAAGCCTGAACCTGCTTTCTCTAAAAATTCTAAATGAGAGTTCACTGCATCTTCTCCTTCGTCTTTTCTAGCTTTTTCTGCTTCTCTTTTTGATGCTATTATGAAATATATTCTAATTCCCTTCTTACTTAAATCAAACAAAAGATCTATCAGTTTCATTTTTGCTTCGAGTAAAAACGTAGAAATACAGATCATTTTTTTGGCTTTATTGACCAGATCAATTACTGCATCTTCAATTTTCGTTTCATCCAAGTTGGAATAAATTGTCCGTGAGTTCTCTTTAAGAATATGATTTGGAATAAATTTTTTAGAATCTTTATTCTTAGTCTGATTATTCATCTTAATTCCATAAGGAATTACTTGTTTAGGATTTGGAATAAAAATTTTTTTTGTATAGTTTACGGATTCACTAATCCGACTTTTACCATAAATATTCTCCAAAGTAATTGGTTTAGCATTGATATTTTTTGATGAAGATATGTTCTCTTGTGTTTTGTTTTCAGAGAGAGCAATTTTTTCATTCTTTTTTTGCTTTTTAGACATTTTTTTCACCTATGTTAGAATATGTTCGTTGATTGGGAGAGATCTAATGGAATCTGGAGATACCAATACTTTTTTGACCTTGGGCCGTAAATATTTTCTGAAATTTGGACTTCTTTCAATAATTCCAAAGTTGTAACGTTCTGAGAAGGTAATTCAATAGAGTGACCACATTTTTCTATCATTAAATTTTCAATTTGATTTTTAATATCCCTATATTCTTTGGGATCAATAATTCGAGTTATTTTTTCAATAAGTAGATATTTCTCCCAATTAATGAGATCTTCTTCAGTTCTTGGTATTATTGGTAAAGATAATTCAGTTTTTGCAAAGCTTCCAAAGAGTAATGTGCTTGGATCAGGAATTAAAAAAGTTTCTGAAAAATCTTCATAATTTCGATTTTTTGCTTCTTTATTAAAAACTTCTTTATAGGCTCTTAATTCGGTATCCCAATTTTGAAATATCCCCATTTTGTCAAACAATTCCCTAAAAATTGGATAAAAACTAAAATCAGCTGGAATGATATGTAGAGATGTATCAATTTGTTCTTTAGCCAGAAACCCTTGTAATTTAAGCCTTCTTCCCTTAGGATTTATTTGGGCAACTAAATTCAAATCAGTGTCCTTGATTTCTTCTTGAATAAGATATTCATCACATTTTTCTATGATAATTTCTGAAGAATTTATGAATCCATTTTCTTCTTCCAAATTTCCAATTATTATATTTTGTAATTGAATATTATCAATGTTTAATTTCAGCTTTTTTCCTGGTTTATCATGAGTTTTAATCTTTTCTCTTTTCTTATTTCTTCTATCTGCTCTTTCAATCGTGTTAACCCGTTGGATTGATAAAATTTTTTGGGTTATTAAAGGATCTTGAGTAATAAAAATACGAAATTCTCCTTCTTCTTTTCGAAATATCATTGAATCTTTGAGCATTTGTTTTCCCAATTTATCCAAGACAAATAAATTTTCATCACTGCTATTAGGTTTAATCAAGTCATAAAATTGACATCTTTTTATAGCTCGATCGGCCATAGGGTAATTTAATTGAAATTTCTCGACAAGAAGATCTTGATTTAAAAAACCATGTTCTGCAGTTAGTTGTATATAATTTTTGAACATTCCAGCTGGTTGTTGAACTAAAATATTCAGTTTTACTCGAAAAACTTCAATATTTATTTTTCTTTTTAAGGTTAGATTCATCAATTGTTTCATATATTATCACTTGTTCTTTTTTTATTTGCTTTTTTTTTTTTCTTCGGATTTATCATTCGAAGATTAGCATGCTTATTAGATTGCCATTGGAAGCTTTCCTTAATCTCAGTAACTAATGCTTTTAATATTGGCGCTCGTTTTTCGACATTTCCTCTTTGAAATAATTTTCGCTTCCCAAATAATATTTGATAATATTTTGCCCTTGATAATGCTACATTTAGCCTGTTTCGGGAATCTAAAAACCCAATATCTTCAGTTCTCACAAAAGAGAGAAATACAACATCCGCTTCTTGTCCTTGAAATCCATCTACGGTACAAAGAGTTACCTCAAGATTTTCAGCCTCAAAATAGGAACGAAGGCTCGAATCAAAAAGTTTTTTCAGTTGTTGTGAAATAATATATTCTTGACCTCGATAAAAAGTAATAATTGCCACACGCCAAAGTGTATCATCGTTCTCATTTTCACTTGGTCGGGGATTTTTTAAAACCCAATTTTTAAAATTTGTTAAAATTTCTATTATTCGGTGAGCTTCCTTGATATTTTCTGGACTAAAACTTGAATTTTCTTTACCATCTACATTGATCCAAATATTCCGAGAACCAGTTCTATAAGCAAAAGGTCGAATAGAATTAATCGCATAAGTGCCCTCCCTTCCATCTGGAGATAGGACACGATTCCCATTGTAAAAATGTTTAGAGACAAATTGAGCAATATCTGTGTGCATTCGATGTTGATATGTCAAAATCACCTCACGATTTCGCCAATATTCACTTTTTGCACTATATCCTTGATAAATTGTACAATTATAAATTACAAGATTTCGGTATCGAGGTTCAATCATTAATCCCACTTGTAGTAATTCTATTATTGACGGAAATTCTATTCGAAGCATATCAAACACAGTATTTCCAACTAAATATGTAAGAATATCCTCAAAAAACGAAGAATTCCTTGTATAAGTAGATTTTAAGTATTCGGCTAACATTTTTCCTTTCAATCTTAAAACTTCCCATAATAAGTTCTTAAAATTCTCATCAATTGATTTTCCTTCATTTATTAATTTCAATCTAATCGCATTTTTTATCTGGTAAACTTGTTCATCTAAAAGTTCTTCGAGATACATAATTGGTAAAGACCATTTGGGTAAAAGGGCAATGACATCATCTTCATATTGTTTTAAAGAAGAGCGTTGTGATTCAGTATCTGTTTCATGCCTCAACTCATACATTCGCTTTAAACGCCATGCGATAGAATCAATCCAAGGCTGAAATTTTCCAAGACCAAGTTTTTCTTTTGGAAATCGAGTTTTAAAAGCTTTTTTGGTATACATTTGCCGATTTTTTAAATTTTTTAGCCATGTCGTGGAGCTTTCTTTGAGAAAATTTTGAATTCTAGGAGAAATAATGATATTTAAATCAGGTGGAATCGAATTGAGAATCATAGCAACATTTGGTTCGCTAAAAATTCGATAATCAAGTAAAGCTCCTAAACTTGCGGTCAATTTTTTACATTCTCTCTCTAAATTTTGAGTTTTTATTTTGAAACTAACAATTCCTTTTGAATTTCTTTCCTTCGTAAACAAATCAAGTATAACTATATTATCAAAAAGCGATCTTTTTGATTGTTCCTCGAAGAATGTATAATTAGAAGCAACATCCGTAATCACAAGATTCCCTTTTGAGGCATGAAATACTTCTGAACAGATCCATTTATGTTTGTCTTCAAATAATGATAATATATTACATTGCT